>JAILIC010000103.1 GCA_024695475.1 Treponema sp. | reverse complement strand
TTTGATGCGCAGGAGCAGACGAAAAGCGCACAAGACAAAAGTGCCACTGCCCCCAACAGAGTGTGTTTCATAGAGTTCTCCTAAAATGAAACGATTGACCAAAATGATTGGGTAGCGGCAGACTCCCGCAACGAGATATGATAGAAGAATTATAGCGGAGTTATGCCGTTTTTTCAAATGAAAATTTTGTTATAGCTTCGTTTTTACTCTTCAAGTTCTTGTAGGACTCGGAAATCTGACTTTTTGTCATGTTGTCAAAGTCGGCGTCTATTATAAGCCACATCGAAGACGGCCTCTGGACTGAGGTAGTTTGCGGAGCAAACGAACGAAGGCAGTGAATGTTACGTTTTACGCTGTGTACAGGGTGGAAATTGAACACATGACCTGCAAACTGGTAAATGAGTCGTAAAATACAACTTATACTTTCTTCTGTTCCAGAATTATTTCTTCAACTACTTCAACAGCGGTGGCTACCATTTTGGGGCAAAACTCGGTGAAGAGTTTATTATTCACACAAAATTGATGACCTTCTTCTGAAGTAATATCGCATTCTGTGACAAAAGCCGCTAAAACAGCCTGCGAACAATGTAAGTTTTGCGAAAAATAATGTACAGCCTTTTCTTTGTGAGTCATATTTTCTACCCCAGATACTTTTTAACGTCTGCCACACTTAAGACCTTTCCAGCCGAAACAATCCTATCGTTTACTGCAAGAGCCGGCAGACTCATTACTCCGGTTTCCATAATCTTCTGCATATCTGTAATGTACTCAACATCAGCTACACTATTCATTTCTGCCAGAGCATCAATCACATTCTGATGTAAAGTCTGGCATCCTTTGCAGCCACTACCATAAACTTTAATTGTAAGTTTTTCCATTCAATGCCTCCTTTTAGATTTATCAAAACAATGCCTGAAAAGCATTAAAAAAATATCCGACAAGAATAATGCCCGCTACACAGATTGAAACAAAAATTACCAGCAGCTTTGTATGAATCACCTTTTTTAGCATAATCAAAGATGGTAAAGAAAGCGTAGTTACAGCCATCAAAAAGCTTAACACAACTCCAAGAAGTGCTCCTTTTGCAAGAAGACTTTCTGCGATCGAAATACAGCCAAAAATTTCTGAATACATTGGAATACCGGCAAAGACAGCAAGAATTACACCAAGAGGATTTTTCTTGCCCAATGTACTGATAATCCAGCTCTCGGGAATCCAGTTATGAATTACTGCTCCCACCGCAACACTCATAAGAATATATGGAAAAACTTTTTTGAGAGTGCTGGCAACAGACTGCAATGCAGAAACCAACCTTTGTTTCTGCGAAATCTTTTCTTCTGCAAGTGAAATGCTTTTTCCATTACGGATAAAATCAGCAACCTGATCTTCCATGTGAAGACGTTCTATTATTGTTCCTCCGGTAACAGCAACAACCAGCCCCAGCACAACATACGCAAGTGCAATCTTCCAGCCAAAAATGCTTGCCAAAAGAATGAGGGAAGCAAAATCAACCATAGGAGATGAAATCAAAAAACTGAATGTAACTCCAAGCGGAAGTCCTGCCGTTGTAAATCCCATAAAAAGAGGAATCGAAGAACAGGAACAAAAGGCTGTTACTGTTCCTAAAAGTGCAGCAATTATACGGGCAGAAAAACCTTTGCAGTGTGACAATATTATCTTACTTCTTTCTGGCGGAAAATATGACTGAATATATGAAATCAAAAATATCAGCACAAAAAGAAGGATGGTGATTTTAATTACATCATAAAGAAAAAAGTTCAGGCTTCCACCAATGCGGCTTTCTATATCAAGTCCGGCAGCTGCAAGCATTTTCCCAATAAGAGTCTTAAGCCACTGCATCCCAAGAATCTGAGCTTGAATAAAAGTTCCCATACTCATTAATCCTTACAGCAGCACTTTCCATCTGATTTTTTTGCAGATGAAGCTTTGCTGGTAAACTCAGATACAGCGTCCTTGAATTCTGAAAACTTTCCGCTGTTTATTGAATAATATGTCCACTTTCCTTCTTTTCGTGAATTAACAAGATTGCATTCTGTAAGAATCTTCATATGATGAGAAAGCGTCGGCTGAGTGATATTAAAAGCATCGAGAATTTTACAGGCACACAATTCACCGCCTGTCAGCATATTAATAATCTGGAGACGGTTTTCATCTCCCAAAGCCTTGCAGATACGAGCTATTTCTGATTCATTCATAGACAACCTCATATTGATAAATATCTATATGAACTACTATAATCAATACATAGATGTTCGTCAATATGAAACTATATGAATTTTATGCTGACTGACACTTTACCTCATTTTAGGTATAATCATCATATGTTCCGAACAATGAGAAGATTTAAGCAGCAGATTTCAGATGCTGAATGCAAAAGATATTAAAAAAGAACTCAAAAACGCCCTTCCTCGTGTTCAGTGCCTTGAACTTAAAATTGAGCATATGACCGGCAAGCCGGTGAATGAGTCATAGGAATGATTATGAATATACACTGTCTAAAGATTGCACTCAGAACTACAATTCCTGTTTTTATGGGTTATATTTCCTGTGGAATTGCATTTGGTCTTGTGACTGTAAATGCAGGCTATCCCTGGTGGCTTTCGCCTATAATGGGTATTATAATGTTTGCTGGTGCCGGACAGTTTCTTGCAATTCAACTTTTTGCCACAGGAATACCTGTGATGGCCATTCTTATAACTGAACTGCTTTTGAATATCCGCCATATTGTTTATGGCCTACCGCTGATTAATCAGTTTAATGGGTGCAAGCGCTCAAGACCTTATCTCATTTTCGCTCTGACCGATGAAACTTTTTCTATTTTGACTACGACCGAAGTTCCTCTTGGAGTGAAGGCAGAAGAGTATTATTTTGCTGTTTCTCTTCTAGATCAGATTTATTGGGTTACCGGAAGTCTGATTGGTGCTCTTGCAGGTGCAATGATCCGTATTGATATGACTGGTGTTGATTTTGCGCTCACAGCGTTATTTGCAGTTTTGACTATTGATCAAATTAAGAAATTAGCAAAGAAAAGAAAGGGTGGTGAAAATGCCAGTTTCTAAAGCTATCGTTGTTACATTATTAATTGGCATCATCGTTTTTTGTGAAAGACTTTTCCCATTTGCTGTTTTTTCCAGACGAAAACCTGGCAAGCTGATTCACATTTTTGAACGTTATATTCCTCCTGTTGTTATGATTGGCCTTTTGATTTACAGTCTGCGCGATATCCGTTTTGCAGCTATTTCACAATGGCTTCCGCAACTTAGTGCGATCTCATTTACAATTGTAACATACCTCTGGAAGAAGAATTCCCTTGTAAGTATTTTCGGTGGTACAATAATCTATATGATTTTGATTCGAATGATATAAAAAAAGATTGTAATTGATGTGAATACTATTTACGTCTGGAATTTGCTTTTTTTAGCTAGTCAATAAACAATTCCAGACGCTTTGATTTGCTACTTTGAGGAATCCCCGTAATAACCTTAATATCGGGAGAGTAAATTGTGTTAATTAGTTTGTGCAGAATCGAAATCTCATTTCTGCTGCGGCGGATTTGAGCACGCTGCCACAGAAGCCCTTAAGATAAGCGAAAAGTTCATTCCATGGCAAGTCTTTGTAATCAGCCGCGATAAGCAGATTTTAGAATAGGAAGGTGCTTATTTCAAAAGACCTTCAATAATCGATTTTGCACTCTTCATGTCAAAGCCTTCAATTTCTTTGAGTTTTGGCATGATGTTTTTAAGGTTGCGATCAGCTTCCGGAAGAGAGTCGATGATTTTTTTTGCAGCTGCAGTCATTTCATCAGCAGAAAGCATTTTTGGCATGAACTCTTCAATAATATGGAGTTCTTCTTCAAGTTCATCGGTTGCTGCACCACCCTTTTTATATTCAGCAATTGTATTCTGAGTCTGCTGATACATTTTAAGGGCTGCTTTTTTAAAATCAGCCGCAGTTTCAGGACGACGTTCATCAATTGTGATAGATTTCACGGCATCAGCCAGCATAAGAAGAACATTTGAACGAACAGGATTCTCCTTACGAATCTTAAGACGTTCCATAGTAAAAGCTTTAATTGTATATTCCATTTTTTAACCTCGTATAGAAAGTTTTACATCATTTTTAGCAGAAGATAAAGTCTTAGCAATTTACCGTATCTGCATCTCCCTTGAGCAGTTCTATAGCCTGATCTACAGAAATACATTTTGCAAAACGTTTTGGCCACATCATTTCGTTGTAGTATTTGTAAGTGGTCTCACCATCCATATAGTCGTTTGAAAATGTTGAGTTCGTTTCTGCAGGAACGATAACATGAAATCCCCGCTCAAAGCACTGAATATTGTCTAATTAATGCTAAAATATCATTAAACTCTTTGCAGTATCACCATATTACCTATCAATATGTAATGACTTTTTACATAGTATATTATATACTTAAACGATTGTTAAAATGCATTACTCAATCATAAGTGCGCTAGCACTAATAATAAATCACATAATAAACCGCGAGACTCTTAAGAAGATAAAAGATCGTTCAAAAAACCTAAAAGATGAACAAAAGTCTTTTATCCGCTATGGTTATTTTCTTGCAATGGCAAACTGTTACTTTATTACGGATATTGCATGGGGACTTTTGTACGAGCATCATAGTATAGAAGCACTCTTTCCTGTCTTATATTTTGATTGTGTACTGTATTTTCTCTTCATGTTTCTGACAATGTTGACATGGATGCGTTATATTGTTGCCTATCTGGATAAAAAAGAAAAACGAAACAAAATAAAACTTTGTATAGTGTGGATTATGTTCTCACTAGGACTTATATATCTGATAGTCAACCATTTTTATCCCGTCCTTTTTTCTTTTAATGAAAAACATGAATACCTCCCTGGTTCGGGAAGGCATATAGCATTTATCCTGCAAATTGCCTTTTATATGGAAACTACGATACATATGTTTTATATCGCCCGTAAATCAACTGGTGGCAAAAGAATCAGATATAGAGCCGTCGGTTTCACTTGTTTTGTAATGGATCTGTTCCTGCTATTACAAATACTCAATCCTAGTTATCCTTTCTACGCTATGGGGCTTGTAATCGGAATCTGTGTGATTCACTCCTTTGTAGAAGCTGGAGAAATGAAGGAAAAAAGAATATCTGATCAAATTGCAACAAGTTTAGCTGAAGATTACGACGCAATGTATTACGTCAATATAGAGACGGGAGCGTTTAGAGAATTTTCTACAAGCCAGGAATATGCATCCATGAACGTTCCTGTTATTGGTCGAGATTTTTTTACCGAAACCTCAGCAAATATTGAAAAATATGTGCATCCCGATGACAGAGAATTTGCTCAGGATCTACATCGCAAACAGACTATATTAAAAAATCTGGAGGAAAGAAAATCATATTCTTATAAATACAGGCTCATAATTGATGAACAACCACGATATTTTCAATTCACAGTGATTCGAGCCAATGATGACAAGCATTTTATCCTGTATGAAAAGGATATAGATGATGAGATCACCGCTGAAAATCTACGGCTTGAAAATCAGAAAAAACATGTCACATTCACTCAAATTGCAGAAATTCTGGCAGTTAATTATGACGTAATATATTATGTTGATGCAGTAGACTCGAGCTATATCAGTTATGAATGTCGGAATCCTTACGGTGAAGTAGATGTACAAAAATCAGGTAATGATTTTTTTGCAGACTCCAAAATAGACATCTCAAATATTGTTCATAAAAGTGATCGTAATCTTGTACTCGACTTTATCAGTAAAGAGCATATAATCAGTACCCTCAAAAATCAAAAAACGTGCAGTTTAGACTATCGGATTGTAGCATTCAAACAAACTCACTATGTCAGAATGACTGTACGAAAGACCAGTAATGGTAGTCATTATATCATTGGTATCGAAAATATAAATGAAGATGTCAAAAGAGAAAAACAACGACTCAAAGCACTGAATACTGAAAAAGAACTGGCCAGACGTGATGAACTGACAGGAGTAAAAAATAAAACCGCATATAATGAATTGGAAAAAACAGTTCAGGCAAATATCGACAATGGAATGGATTATCTGCCTTTTGCACTTGTTATCTGTGATGCTAATGACCTCAAGAGGATAAATGATACAGAAGGTCATGTAGCAGGTGATAGGTATATTATGAAAACAGCAATGATTCTCTGTAATATCTTTGCTCACAGCCCTGTATTCAGAGTTGGCGGTGACGAATTTGTCGTATTCTTGAGAGGCGATGATTATTCAAACAGAGATAAGTTGATGAAAAAATTGCATGACCAGGTCCAAGAAAATCTGCAATCAAAATCAGGACCAGTTTTAGCATCTGGAATGGCTGAATATAATCCTGAAACCGATACTCTGGTATCGGAAATATTTGATCGTGCGGACAAGAAAATGTATAAAAATAAACGGAGCCTAAAAAAAGAAGCTAGTCTTTTATAGCTCAAAAACCAAACGCAAGTGCGCCACCATCAACAGCATAGTCACAACCAGTGATATACTTTGCTCCATCAGAAAGCAAAAATGATGCCATAGCCCCGATATCCCTGGTATCACCAAAAGCATGCAAAGGCATACGTGCAAGTATCTGAGCTTTACGTTTATCATCCATAACACTCTTAGACAACTCAGAAGGGAACCAACCTGGTGCAATACTGTTTACCGTAATATTATCATTTGCCCACTCAATAGCTAAGCCACGTGTCTGTGATAAAATAGCTCCTTTGCTGGAACAATACGGTACAACCAATTCAAATCCCAAATGAGACGCCATACTGCTGATATTGATGATACGCCCCTTATGAGGCGATTGTTTTAAATATGGGTAACACAGTACGCTCATTCTAAACGGTGCAAAGACATTTACTCTATGAACCCGCTCAAATTCCTCATCAGTAATTTCTTCAGCACGACGTTTGATAGTTATACCGGCATTATTAATCAAAAAATCAATTCCCTGTTTTTTGCCTATGGTATCAACAAGCGTTTTCATATCATTGCTATTACAGATATCACCTTTTATATGAATAATATGTTCATCAGGTTCTTCTCTTTTATCTTTTGGTGCCCCTGAGCGACTGATACAATAGACCACATGACCTTCTGCAGCCAGTACTTTTGCAATTCCTAATCCAATGCCACTTGAGGCACCAGTAATGATTCCTATCATAATCAATTTCCTTATTTGATTGGTGTCAAAAATTCTTCCTTAAAGGTAAATCCCCATCCGTTACCTTCTCGCTGTATAGCATATCCATTATCAATGGTCATTGGAATATCAATAATACCGTCTATCCAGTCAAAACTCTCCGCCCCATAGGGGGTGTTGACTGTTGCCAAAAGAGGAACGTCATAGTCCTTATAATAATGCGGCAAACAAGGTACATGGTAGAGCGAAGCAAGGATAGCACTATTGCGCCACTCTTCTACACCACCAAGACGAAGAAGGTCTGGTTGCCACAAGTCAAGAGCATTACGGGCAAGCAGGTTCTTTAACGCTTCACAGTTATATTCGCGCTCTCCCATAGCAAGGCTGATACCTGTTTTATTACGGATAATTTCATAACCGGCAAAATCCTTATTTGATACGGGTTCTTCAAACCAGTGGATTCCTAACGGCTTTACGGTATCAGAAAGTTTGATGGCATCACTGACACTCATTCCTTGATTAGCATCCATCATGATTTTTACACCAGTACCCAAAGCTTCGCGACATTTGGTAAGACGCTCAATATCACGTTCCATATCGGGGCTACCTACTTTAATCTTAACCGCCTGAAATCCTCTCTTTTTATATGCTGTTACTTCGCCAAGTAATTCTTCAAGGGTATAGTTGATCCAACCACCACTACCATATACAGGAATTTTTTTACGGTTGCATCCGAGTACTTTATAGACAGGTTGTCCTAGTGTTTTTGCCCATGCATCCCACATGGCAACATTTACTGCCCCATATGCCCAGCGCAATAGACCTTCGTTTCCAAAATATTCTGTTTCACAATCATAATCAGCTTTTACGGCAAGCATTTCATTAATGGCATATCCATGTTCTAAAATAAACTTTTTTATATCACGCAATGCACCTTCAATTGCTTGTGGAGAGTAATGAAAACTTAATAAATACCCTTGCCCTGTCACTCCACCTGCTGACTCAACTTCAACGATATAAAATTTAATAGTAGATATATCATGTGTTGAATCCGCGATAGATCGTGATATTTTTGAAATAGCACTATAAATACGTATATCTTTTATATGTAACTGCATAAAAACCTCATTGTAATATATCTGTAACATTTATTAATCAACATAAATATATCACTACCCGTTCTTTTACACAAGAAAAACTTGTTTTTTGTATATAATTATTTTACAATAGAGCTATCATGCAAAATCGGAACAATCAAAAGCTTAATGCCTATACGTTTATCAAAGAAAAAATCCTCAACTGTGAGATTCTTCCTGGAGCTTACATCAATGAAAAAGAACTGATTGCTCAATCTAATTTTGGTCGTACACCTATTAGAGAAGCACTTATTTTGCTTGGATCCGAAAACTTTGTTGAAGTACGTTCTCGACAAGGCACTTATGCAAAACAGATTACCAAAAAGGATATTGAAAATCTGTTTAATCTACGAAAGTTGTTAGAGCCAGCAATTGCCATGCAATATAAACATAACCTAAGTACACAAAAATTACTCGACTTTGATGAACAGATGAAAGAATTTTGCCAAAACTCACAGCAACATAAAAACAAACAGCTCTTGTATACACTGGATATTGATTTTCATCGCTATATCATAGCCAGCAGTAACAACCAGCGCATTATCGATACACTGGAGCCACTTTTACAAGAAACGTATCGTATTGGTATTTTTAACAGTCTCGTCAATACTGAAAATACACCAGAAAAAACGTACGAGCAACATAAACAGATTATCACTGCGCTTTTATGTGAAAATGATACGACTATTCATGATGCATTTTTATTTCATCTCAACCACAGTCTCAGTGCATCACTGATGGCTATAACGGAATAGCGATTCACCTTTAGTGAGCACAGTATAATCCTAAACAGTTTTATGCTATTCGTCTTTTACATACTACATGCTCGAAAATCTGCTACTTTTATGCTACAATAATACTAATCCGAAAATACAGAGACTCGTAAAAGGGGTAATAGTAAAAGTATGATTGGTTATATAGTAAAATTAATAAAGTCACTTAATGCAAATTCCAATCCTGGCGAAATTGCACACGCAGTCAGCATCGGAATTCTTTTAGGCCTAATGCCAAAGAATAATCTCCTTTGGTACATACTCTTTGTTTTTTTTCTGTTTGTTCGTATCAACAAGGGCTGTTATTTTATCTTTATGATTATCGCATCTCTTATAGCACCTGTTTTTGACGGAATATTTGATACCATCGGATACAGCATATTGACATTGAATGCGTTACAGCCCACTTTTGGCATGTTGTTGGACATTCCGTTTGTTGGCTTTACAAAGTTTAACAATACCATCGTAACAGGATCTCTTTGTATCGGACTGATAGCATATATTCCTTTTTACATCCTATTTAGGGTTCTTATACAAGTCTGGCGAAAAACGCTGGCAAACAAATTTGCGCAAAGTAAAGTATCGACCATGTTGTACCAAATTCCTATCGTTGGCAAGATTCTTTCTCTCTCTACAGGAGATGACCTATGATAAAAAAAGAAAAAGTTCCAAAAGTACCCAAAATGGTTGCTGTCAAAAAGCTACCAAAACTACTACGTAAAACATATACACATAAAGCATTTCAAAAAAAGATTATCAAACATCTGTATATAGAGCATGATAAACAGCTTATTACATCAGTGTTTAAAGAAGATGTTGCAAAACCAGGCTGTATCAGCATACCAACAGATACAACGCTACCATTACAAGATTTTAAGCGTCTCAAACTAATTGCAAAACAGATTAAAAAGCAAAAGGGAACTTTTAAACTTGTTCCATTTGCCGCTGTCGTAATTTTTTTGGCAGCAGTTGGCATAGGCGTTACCCTGTTTAAGAATACCATCGTAAAAATGGCAATGACTCAAGGTATGCAATCTGTTTTTGGAGCAAAGACAGACATAGCATCGGTCGATTTACAAATTTTTAATGCATCGTTACAAGTAAAGGGTATACAACAAGCTGATAAAAGCAGTCCTATGAAAAATCTCTTCCAGATCGATACCGTTGCAGTCGATTTTAATCTAACGGAATTACTCCGCGGTAAGTTTGACGCACAAAACATCGCAGTCACCGGTGTTGCAATCGGAACAGACCGTACTACCTCTGGTGAGCTGCCACAAAAAGCAGCCCAACAAAGTGACAAGCAAGAAGAAAAACAGCAAAGTGCTTTTGCAACAATGGTTTCTGGTAAGGCATCTACCTCGTTAGGGAATGCAAAAGACAGCCTTATCAATACGTTTAGCCAGTACAATCCACAAAACGTCATCAACAACTTGAGCACCAATCTGTCTTCACCAAAACTGTCACAGGAAATTCAATCAGAAGTCGAAGCACTCATTCCTAAATGGCAGGATAAACCAGATGAAATAAAACACTCTGTCGAAGCCGTACAATCATCAGTACAGACACTGATAGATAAAGACTGGTCAAGCATCTCGAATGTTGCAGAACTGACACAAGCCCTCAATGACATACAAAAAGCCATTGATCAGGTACAAACCGTCAAAAATCAGACAAATACAGTCTTATCCGAGCTTAAGAGTGATACCGCAAAGGTTAAAAAGTATTCTGCAGAAATCAATGCTGCCATTACAAAGGACCAGGCACTCGTACAAAAAGAACTAAACAGAATTAAATCCTTTTCTATTGATGGTACAAAGACACTCATTTCTGATGCGCTCAATTCCGCTGCCTACAGTGCGTTAGGTAAATACTATCCCTATGTACAGAAAGGTATCGGATATGCAAAACGCATGAAAAGTTCCTCTAACCCCAATAAGGAATCTGCAAAGGTCAAGGCAAAAAAGACAAGGCGAGCAGCAGGTCGCTATGTCTACTATAAAAAGAATACAGTGCCTCGCTTCCTTATCGAAAATCTTGCTGCTTCAGGAACCAGTTTTGAGGCAACAGTCAAAGAGGTGTCAAACGATCAAGATATTCGTGGTCTTCCAGCATCTGCTCAAGGCACTCTTACGCTAGCAGGCTATACACACAGTATTGCCACTACAGTTGATACGCGTACAAATACGCAAAGTCCATTGATAGCAGCAGATTATAGCACAAAAAATTTCCCGATTGCTGCATCACTGCCAATACTGGCTGTCAATTCTTCATCTGCAATTACCGCAGCCATAACTGCTGATGAAAATGGCGGTTTTACTGCTGACATCTCTTGTCTCATGAAAGACCTTGCCATGACTTCTGACAGTTTTGAACCAGAGTTTGCATACAACATTTATAAAAAAGCCCTTGCATCTGTAAAAGCAATGAACGTACAGGTACAGGCAGCCTATTCTGAAGACAACGGTCTTTCACTTACGGTCAATTCCGATGCAGACAAGCAGCTTGCCGATGCACTAAAGCGACTGATGAATGAGGAACTGGACAGTATTAAGGCTGATGCACAAAAAGAAATTGCTGTATTACTTAAGGAGCAGACAAAAGGTGCTACTGACAGAATTTCAGAGTATCTTGATATCGACAGTCTCCTTAATGGAGAAGGTTCTATCGTCGATAACCTGACAAAGCAGTTAAACAGCAAGCAAGATGAAATTAGAAAAGAAATCCAGCAAAAAACAACGAATGCTGTTAAAGAGCAGATAACTGAAAAGGCAACCGAGTTCTTTAAGGGACTGTTCTAGGGGCTCACAAAAATTGTCTATCTATAGTGACAACAGGTCCTATCAATAATAACTCACTTTTAACAAAAACGGGGAGCCGTACTGAAGTATACCACATACGTCAATCGGACTCCCCATTTTTATTCTAGTATCTTATCTATTCTCTATAGTAGATAATAATAGATAGCTGCTATTGTTTTTTCTGCTCACGCTTTTTCAAGATATTTGATACAATAACAGAACATGATGCATCACCAGTGATGTTAAGTGTTGTACGTCCCATATCAAAGATACGGTCAACACCAGCAACAAGAGCGATACCATCTATTGGCAATCCTACTGACGCAAGAACCATAGCCAACATAACCATACCAGCACCAGGAACACCAGCTGTACCAACAGAAGCAAGTGTCGCAGTAAGAACAATGGTTACCATCTGTCCAAAAGTCAAGTTAATACCATAACATGCAGCAATAAAGATAGCACAAACACCTTGATAGATAGCCGTTCCGTCCATATTGATAGTTGCACCTAATGGCAATACAAATGAAGAGATTTCTTTTGGTACTCCCAACTTGCGGGTACAATCCATATTCAATGGCAAAGTTCCAACAGATGACGCACTTGAAAATGCAAATGCAATTGCAGGCCCCATTGCCTTAAAAAATGTTAGTGGAGGAACTCCGCCCATGGTAGAAACCGTAATTGAATACACCACTACAGCATGGAGAATATAACAGATATAGGCGGCAAGCAAAACTTTTGCAAGCGAGCCTAAAACAGCAGCACCATTTGTAGCGATAACGGGAGTAAGCAAGCAGAACACACCAACTGGTGAGAGCTTAAGGATAAGCTCCATACACATCATAAAGATGTCGTTCCAACGCATGATAGTATCAACAGCACCACTTACTTTTTCACCCAATAAGATGATAGCAAAACTGATGAGCAGTGCCATTACAATTATCTGAAGCATATTGGCACTTGAGATAGGAACAAGAAAGTTTGAAGGGAATATACCTACGAGTACATCAAGAGGTGCAGCACCTTTTGGTGCTGTATAACTCAAACTTGCGGTTGAAAGCACAGGAAAGGCTCCCTTAAAAATATTGGCGATTAGCAAACCTATTGTTACTGCAACTGCAGTAGTACAAAAATAGTATACTAGAGTGATTCCACCAATGGCACCAAGCTTTTTAATGTCTTTCATTGAGACAACGCCTGCCATAATAGAAAACAATACGATAGGGCCTACGATAAATTTAACAAGGTTAAGAAAAATCGTACCAAATGGTTTGATGTAAGCATTTGCTGCATCTGCACTATTCTGCATAAGCAGACCTACAACAATTGATAGTACTAGAGCAATAAAAATTTGCCCAGCCAATGAAAGATTCTTCTTTGATGAAGCCTGTCCCACTTTTTCCTCCTACACACTTTTATATCACTTTATAATTTTATAGTGTGAACTTAACGTCTGTCAACAAATCAATGAATATTTATGCAAAAAAACAGCATATACCTATAAATGTACTCTATCATAACAATTTATACAGTACTAAAGTGTTTATATACTTTACTACAACAGAAAAACACACCATTTCACATCTCAAAAAAATATGCTATACTGATAAAGTAACTATATTTGGTAGGGTTAATTTTTTTTACGTGGTACAAAATGGCTAAAGTAATAGATGATGAAAGCAAATACAATGTTAAAATAGTGGAGAGATGTCTTTCCATATTTGACTTGGCATCTGCATTATCACGTCCATTCACAGTCCAAGATGTCATGACACACCTTGATATCAATGTCAACATGTCGTATCGACTGCTTGCAACTATGGTAGCCTCTGGTTATCTCAATAAAGATGAGACAAATAGTACTTATACACTCTCTCTTAAGGTACTCAACCTCTCAAATGGTGCTTTATCATCTTTGGAGATTCGTAAAGTTGCCCTGCCATATATGGAAATGCTTAACCAACGGTTTCCAAATGCAAATGTTAATTTGGCAGTTCTCTATGATGGCGAAATTGTTCAAACAGATCGTATAGATAGCAAAGTTGTTCCTCGTACGTATTTTACACCAGGCAAACACATTCCTTTTCATGCTTCAGCTTTAGGTAAAGTGCTTGTATCAGAGATGTACCCTGAAGAACTAGAATGTATGATTGAAAAAAATGGCGGATTAAAAGAAATTACCATACATACAATCACAGACTATGAAGTCTTAATAAAAGAACTAAAAAAAGTACGCGAACAAGGCTATGCCGTAGACAGACAGGAGCTTGTCCTTAATGACAATTGCAATGCTGCCCCCATCCGTAATGCAAACGGAAAGATCATAGCAGCTGTAAGCATGAGTGCTTTTGACAATTACATTTC
Source organism: Treponema sp. (assembly GCA_024695475.1). Lineage (GTDB taxonomy): Bacteria > Spirochaetota > Spirochaetia > Treponematales > Treponemataceae > Treponema_D. The sequence goes on along the minus strand of JAILIC010000103.1, from coordinate 614 downwards.
TTGTGAAGATATGGATAAAAACATCCATTTTATCTGCGAAACGGCTCGTCAAATATCCTATTTCATGGGATATAATGTATAAAATCACAGTTTACGTTTCATTCAAGTAAATTCAATTGTTCTAGTAGAAAACTAATAAGATTACTCTGACACTTGTAATTTTTTTCATTACATAAAAATCTAAGCAAAGTGAAAAGTATCCGAAAAAGCTAACCATACGGTATCAAATGTATTAATACAGTGTCCGCTTATAATATATACCCCATAAAATAAGAAATCTGTCGCGCGGTTTCACAAATACAATGAATATTTTCATCCATTTCTTTTCGAGATATGTATGTATCAAATGCGCTCATACTCACAGCCGCAATTATTTTACCCTTTGAGTTTCTTATCGGAGCTGCATTACAGTTATCATTCAGTACTATTTCTTCACGATCAGTTGCATAACCAAGTTCTCTAACTTTTTGTAGTTCCAGAATTAAATCTTTATAGCTTGTAATCGTATGTACCGTTACAGGTTTCAATCCTCCATTTTTTTCAATCATACATTCCAGTTCTTCAGGATACATCTCCGATACAAGCACTTTTCCTAAAGCTGAAGCATGAAAAGG
>JAILIC010000114.1 GCA_024695475.1 Treponema sp. | reverse complement strand
CATCTATCTCTTCATCGCAGAAAACAATAGTCTTTGTCATTGGACCGATATTATCAAGAAACTTAGTAATACGTTCTGCTGCAACCATGTAATGCTTTTTTATTCCAAGATTTAATGCAAGATCTTTCTGTTCAATCTTTTCGCCTTCAATAAGTCTGCCACCAGATTGAGCTGAATCTTCTTCACTAATATCCATCCCGCTGTCTACATTGATATGAACTTTAGTTACGCGATAAGGAGCAAGAAATCCATCTTCAATTCCCTGTTTAAGTGAATATGTATAAAGAGGTTCACTAAAATAACTGATATTTGAATTATCACTGTCTGCATCATCTCTTGGAGTTGCTGTCATACCAATCTGAACAGCACCACTAAAGTAATCCAAAATCTTGCGCCATTCAGAATTTTTCTTTGCTGAACCGCGATGACATTCATCAATCATAATGATGTCAAAATAATTTGGATTAAATTGTTCATAAGGTTGAGGAGCACCTGGAGTAAGATTGTATTCAACCAGCTGCTGATAAAGGCTCATAAAGATTTCATAGCTTTTACTTGCACTACGGTTTTCAATCTTAATCATCTTGTTTCCAAATGGCTTAAAATCTTGATCCATAGTCTGGTCGATTAAGACATTTCGGTCTGCCAGATACAGTATTCGCAAGTTATTACCAACAGCAGTCTGCATAAGACGATGAAGAATCTGAAATGCAGTATAAGTTTTTCCAGTCCCTGTTGCCATAACGAACATCATTCGTTTTACGCCTTTAGCATAGGCTTCCACAACTTTATCAATAACAGCACGCTGATAGTAACGGGGTTCCTTTCCGTTTACATCGTGATAATAATCTTTACTGATAATTTCAATTTGCTCAGGAGTATACTTTTTAAGTTGAACAAATTTCTGCCAGAGTTCTGCCTGTGTCGGAAATTCATTCAAAGAAAACTCTTCTTCGTGACCACTTAAAAGACTTGTAAATACAAAAGATTTTCCATTACTAGATGCTGCAAAAGGGGCTTTTAAAAGATTACAATAATTAATTGTCTGCTGGATTCCTGTGCCTTCAATCTGATTAGCACGTTTAGCTTCAACCACACAAAGTGGCTGGTTATTAGGAGCAAAAAGAAGATAATCTGCAAACAAAGCTTCGTCGCGGAAAGACTCCCCGTCTTCAGCAATTTGGACTCGACCGTCTGTGATTTTATATTCATAGCGCATGTTATGCTTAAGCTTCCAGCCCTTAGCTTTTAATGCGTCTGTTATGAAATCTCGAGTTTCTGTTTCATTAAAATCGTCATCTAGAGAGTCCATACATGCCATAGCCTACTTTTACAAGATAAGCCATTATATCATGAAAAAGACGATTTTTACACCGAATTTTTTGCAAGAAAAATGATCACACTAGTCCAAGTGACACCCCGTCACTAGTTCAAGTGACACCCTATCACCCGCCCTAGTGACAACCTATCACTCGCCCAAGTGACACCCTGTCACTCGTCCAAATGATATCCTATTACTAAAAACAGTATATGTATTGTACTCTATTTTTTTGTAAACCAAAGTTAACATGCAAAATAATTGACAGCAATCATAATATACGTCGTGCAACATCTTTCTGACAGGCTTACACGCATTTAGTGCAAATAAGCCCCGAAAACCCAACCAGTCGTGCCAGCAGTGGTACGTGCACCATCGACAAAGTAGACATCGTTTACGAGCTGTACTTTTACCCACTTCGATTTATCACCGTCAATTTCAGCATCTTCGCCAACCTCGATGATTTTTAGGATTGTTCCAGGAGCAAGCGTACCGATTTTATTTGCGTTTAAGTTTGGAGAAGATCGCATTTTAAGGCGGCAGATAGGGTTTACATATATGCCGACTTTTAAGTCCCAATACTGAATAGAGTATGGCTCACCGTAGTGAGTGGTATATTCATGGAATTTATAGGGCTCATACTCTTCCTGATAAAAAGTCGTAGTCTCGTCTTTTACCACTTTGCCATTGCTTTTTTGGAATACATACGTTAAAACATCGCGTGAGGTATAACAATGGTAGCCTAATCCTGTTTCTCCGTCGCCACTATTCTTGTACTCGTATCCGCAGATGTAATTCATGCTTGTTTCATTGCCCCACGATGAAGGCCAATACTCGAGAGTGTAAAGGTTTGTACGTGTGATGCCGTATTTTTCATATATTTCTTCAAGGAGCAAAACAGGCTCCTTCATAATTAGCGGATAACGGAGTGACCGCATTGCCTCAGGGTTAAGCTCTGGGGTAAGATTTTGGAGGTTGTATTTATTACCTTCCGCATCTGTAAATATCGCAGTAATCATTTTGTAGCCAGATGGTACGGGTGCATTAAGGTCGCAGAACCGTTTTTCGAAGATGTCTTTTCTTTTTTGAATCGACCTTCCGTCCTCATTTTTTACGGCTCTCAGGTATGCAAGCATCATTTTTCCACCTTTGCCGTCACTTACGGACGAAAAACACCTCTCGTCCGTAATGTCGATTCCTCTGACTTCGCCCACATAGCGGGTGCTTCCGTCGTTATAAATTTCGCTTGCGGTATAAATCGGATAGAGCGTGCTGGATTGCACTCCGTAGGCGGTGATACTTTCCAACTTGATTTTTGTGCCTTCTTTTAATACCGTAAGTGTACCGTAAGGATTGTTACCAGCAGGCTTGTTAAAAACCATGCAATCGTGCAATGTTACGGCAATTTTATTTTGATTGCTTTCGCAGTACAGCCTTTCGAGCATCGCATCGTAACTGACGTACTCCGTCCATAACCAGTTGGTTTCCTGGCTTAAATAGACATTTGTGACGTATTTTTTCCCAAAAGATGACGGAAAAAATGATGAGTAAAGCTTTCCTCGCTTTTGTATTTCCGCAAGGACATCTGGGATATTTGTAAATTCTGGAAGTGCAGGTGTAAGATTTTCGCCAAAAACCCAGCCATATTCTTCTTTGTCCGCGTTTTTCCAGTTTTCTGGATAGAGGACAATTTTTACCCATGGACCGGTAACTCCGTCAATTGTTTCTTCGGCACCGACTTCGCGGATAAGCACATAGTCGGCATGAGAGAGCGTTGCCAGTTTTTCACTAGAAAAGCTAGGGTTACTGTAAACATCCAGTCCGTTTTTTGTGTCAACGTGCATTCCAGGGAGCAGTTGATTATATTCGTTATAAAACTTGCTCGTATCCGCAAAGAGTACGGTAAGCGCCATAAAAAAAGTGATGGCTGTCAAAATTCTTTTCATATTTTCTGCTTCCTCTGTGTTAAAAAAACTATAGCATAAAACAAAGGCTTTGATATGTAATGTAGCTTTAATGGGTTAAGTGCACAATAGTATACAGATACGACTCTACAGCCAGTGCATTTTATGGTAAACGTGGTCTCCTGCAAAATAGTAAAACATTTTATCAATCAGGTATTTTCCACTTTCATTTTTTAACTCAAATTTATAGCATTCACCATAACATTCTGGAGCGGGCTCCAGAAAGACCACTGCCTTGGATTCGCTCTTCATCGTAAAATACACAGTTGCCGTTTTATTCAGATAATAATAATCGCCTGGTTTTCCAACGCTATCTCTATACCATTTATTACGGAAGGCCGTGGTACAGTAAGGCGTAATCACATCCCGATAGTGTTCGAGAAATCTATCAAAAGCGTCTCTATCAAATCTATTGTTTTGTTCAGCCTCAGCCTCTTTATCATTTTGAGCTTCAATCATTTCATTCAGCTTCTTCAGCAAATCCACAAGCCCATTTACTATCGGACTCATAAATCTCAAGTATTTTTCGCTCGTGTCCTTTGGGACAATTGAAAGACCTTCTTTTTTTGATTCAGGTTTTGCAGGATTTTCACCATCAAACGTAATGACCATATGCGATCCGGCAGTTTTTTGTGTTACTTTGTCGATAATGTGTTTTTTGTCATCTTCTGTTAATGGTTCATTTTCTGGTATCAGCCAGTGAGTCATAGAATGTTTGTAGCAGACAAAGCCACCCATTATCATTTCGCCTGCTATTCTTACTGTTTTGCCATCAATTTCTACATCTATATAGGTATTTGTGCCTGTAATTTTTACCATACTTTTCATTTTATTTGAATCCATTTGCTCTCCTTAGAGCACATTTCAGCCTTAACACCGGCCTTTGTAAACATTCCGATTTACTTCAAAAAATCTTCCATGTTGTCAGGAAGGATAATCTTATCGTTTACATTGAATAAAAGCCTGTTGTCTTTTGTCGCATAAACCTGGCGTATTTCCGCCGGGCCAAAGCATCCATACGGAAGCTCTTTTTTTTCGCCGCTTTGCAAATCTATAATTACAAGCACCGGAATGTCTTTTTTATTATCAGCTACATCATGGCCATGGCAGGCAACAATAAATTTGTTTTTCTCAAATACATAAGTCCAGCCAGTGCAAAATTCAACTTTGCGGACGTTGCTAATTTTCTTTTCTACATCAACAATCACAAGCGATTCCAAATGGATTTTTCCGTCATTCGAAAACTGCTCCCGTCTTACAAACGCAACTTCCGTCTCATTGATTACATACAGTGTACCAGGACCAAGCACAGAAGGTTCCATTTTATAAAAACAGTAATTAAAGCTATCCTTTTTCGTAAATAACGTTTTTCCCCATTTAAGAATCTGCCCCTGACACATTACATACAGATTTTCCTGCACGATCGCAAAACATGAAAAAATGCAGTCCCTCTCCTTAGTTTCATACACGGTTTCAATTTCTGCGTT
>JAILIC010000100.1 GCA_024695475.1 Treponema sp. | reverse complement strand
TTGGCGCTCACAGATAGACAGATGGTATGAGATAAAATATGAAAACGATTCTTCATCAAGTGCATTAAGCGATTGTCTCATATAATCAGCTGCCCCATCTGCTGCAATAAGCTTTATGCGGGTGAGTCCACTTTTTTGATTGAGTTCGGCAATATCTTCGGTACGAAGATAACTATATAACTCATTTTTGTCAGTTTTTGTATGAAAGTTTTCTGTCAGAGCATTGTTTTGCATACATTCTTTGATGTGATTTTGTTTAAAACAATAGGTGAGTATACTGTATTCGTTCATGACATAGGCTGCAAAAATATAGCCGCCTGTTTTTGTAATGCGTTTTGCTTCTGCAAATGCTTGTAAGCGCTCTTCTTGGGTATGTAGATGATATAATGGTCCAAACAAAAGTGTTATATCAAAAGTTTCGTCTGGTAGAAAGTGTAAGTCTAATGCATTGCCAGACCAGCAATTTACATTTGCATGCTTTGACCGAAGTACTTGCAGATTACGTGGAACAAGTTCTACTGCGGTTACCGAGTGTCCTTCTTGTGAGAGGGCAACAGAATACCGGCCTGTTCCAGCACCAATATCAGCAATTTTTACTTTTGTTCCAGAAGGAATAAAATCATGGATATACTTCATCGCTGTGGTATATTCGACAATTCCATGACGGGTAGTGAGACGATGCTCTTCATTAAATTTGTTATAGTATTTTTCAAGTGGTGACATGGATTAATCCTTTGTTTGCCATTAGATTGATTATTGTCCAGTCCGTAGGGTACGAATAGGACAGAGACACATGATGGTTCTAGAGAATGGACAATAAACCTTCTTGATCGACAACACGCAAGAGCTTTTCGACAGCGTCATATTTTTGCTGTTGTGCTTCGGTTAACTGATAGTCGTTGAGCATATGTAATACTTCAGTTGCTCGTGGGTAGTCAAAAACTTGTACCAGTTCCTTAATAGCAACCCATGCGCCATTTATGTCATCTTCAGAAATCGACGGTTTTGATGATGCATTGGTAGTCTCTTTTTTTTCAAATAGAGGAGCTAACTTTGCTGTATATGATGTATATAAATCTAGCAATTCTGGTGTTTTTTTGTTTATTTCTTCTATGTTGTTCTGATCTCCGCAGTGTTCCAGATGTTCTGCAAGTTTTGATAGTACTGATGCGCCAATTGCTCGTGAAGAACTTTTAATCGAATGTACTTCGATTGTATAGTTTCTGATGTCTTGAGATTGCCAAAGGGAAGCAATCTTTTTTGCTTTATCAGGGATGGTTGTTGCATATGTCTTTAATGCATTTAATAGCACTGCTTCATCACCCATGCAGTAAGACAGGGCTGCTTGATAATCAATGCCATCGAGAGTTTGTAATAAAGCGTTCATAGGTTATCTACCCTTAAAAAAAGCATCGACGGCTTGTAAAAGGTTTTCTGTTGGTTGGTTCTTTAACAAGTATTTTTCTGGCTTTGCAACTATAACCTTAAGTACAATGTCTTTTTCATCTTTCGCAGTTAAAAAGATGACAGGAATGGATGCTGTTTTCTTTTGCGATTTTAGTATCTTAAAGACATCAAGTCCTGACACTTCGGGCATTTCATAATCAAGGAGTATCAGATCAACGGTATTTTGTTTAAAGAAGGCAATTGCCTGTGTTCCAGAACTTGCCATGTATACTTCATATTTTGTAGAAAAAAGTGTTTGCAAGGTATTTAAAGTAAACGGATCATCATCTACAATGAGAATTTTTCTATGTTTAGGTTTTGTAACAGTATTATGATCCTGTACCTCTTGTAGGGTATTTGTAACTTCGTTGATATTTATAGGTCTGACAAAGTCAGCCGCAACAAGATAATCTGGAAAAGACTCATGTGCAATGGCAATTTCTGATTCTGTTCCCATAAAATATAGTGATCTCTCTGGTTCTTCTTTTTCTAAAAGGTGACGTAAAAATTCAAAGGTTCCATCGTAACCCGCAACAATACCATCTAACGATAAAATGATGATTTCCGGAATACGTGGAATCGCTCGTAGTTCTGAAGCATCTGGCTTGCTGCTGGAAATAGAAAAACCTGCATCTGTCATATTTTTAATGAAAGATTTTGCGAGAAAATTTTGTTCATTACAAATGAATAATATGGAATTACGCACTCTAGATCCTTTAAGATTATTTGTAAAATCTATGTATTTAGTATACTCTGAATTACGAGCCTTTACAATGTAATTTTAATTTATTTTGTAACAATACGATAATTGAAAAAAATTGGGTTAAGATTTTTTTTTGTTGGCATGTTTATGCTATTTTGTTAAAGTATAAGAGTTATAGAATGAGTTTATGAATATAAAGAAATGTATAATCCGCGTTTTAAGTTTGTTGGTTTTGTTGTCTCCTGCGTTTGCGGATGCAATCTCTGAACCTGTACACCTGGCTCTTTTGAAAAAAGCATATCCTGATGTACAGTTTAGCTGTACGTATGATCCATCTGTTCGGGACTATCTTGTTCATGTGCAAGTAGACTCTCGTAGTGCTGATTTATATTGGTCTGATGGCAGGTTGCTGCCAAAAGATGAATTGGTACACAAGGATAGATATTGGTCATTGCTTTATAGATATGAAAAAGAAGTACTGGATCCAAAGAATTTTACTCCACAAGATATCGAAAATATCAAAAAGTTTACTTCAAAAGAAAATCGGCGTAATGGTGCTGGAACCCCGCCATTTTTCTTTGATGTGTTGTATGATTGTAAAACTCGTGCTGCAACTGAAAGGCATATAATTAAAACAACGTTTTTAGGTAAAACTACAAATATACATGAACGTATTGCTGTACCTTTACGGACCGTAGAAGCTCGTATACGTACACTGGCAAAAAAAGATACGGAAGTGGCACTCTTTATTGAGAGACTCTCTCGTGCCGATAGCTATTCTTGGAGAGAAATTCGAGATTCGAGCAGTCGCTCATTTCATAGTTTAGGAATAGCTATAGACATATTACCGAAAGGGTGGGGACAAAAAAATGTCTATTGGGCATGGAGACGTGATATTGAGCCGGATACATGGATGCTCTTACCATTGGAACGACGCTGGATGCCTCCTTCGTCAGTAATTCAGATATTTGAAGAAGAAGGCTTTATTTATGGAGGAAAATGGGTTATCTGGGATAATATGCATTTTGAGTATCATCCGGAACTCATTTTATATCGGGATAATAAGTAATGTATGGATGCAACTGTAGCAAAAGACGCTGTCTAATACTTGCCATCATCTATTTTGTGTGTTCTCTGTATTATGGAGTGGGGGAATCTATTATCCGTAATCTCAATACCGAAGAGTATGATTGGAATACTGTATTAGGCGGACATGCTATTTGTGCACCGCAACTTACCTCTTATGGCTTTGTTGTATTGACTGATGGACGTATGCTGTCAGGCTTTGCTGAAAATGGCATGTTGTTATGGCAGGTTGCCGTACGAGGTAAACCAAAAAACTATTTAGCCGTCACACCTGAGGACTTTATTTTTGTGATCACCAATAACTCATATCTCAATATGATTAATTCAAATGGGGTTATTCTGTGGTCTGTTGATACAGGATTTGAAATTACTGAAGCACCACTGCAAGGTGATGATGGTCGTATCTTTATAAAAGGTAAGGATACCATTGCCTGTTATGGTATTAATGGTATACGTAAATGGAAGCTTAGGACTTCTTCTCTATCATCGGTACCACTGTGTTTATTAAATGATGGTACGATACTGGTATTCTTACAGAGTACTGCAGCGTTGCAGTCAGAACAAATGCAAGTATTACGGCTTTCGCCTTTTGGGGAAGAACTTGCTTATGAAACGCTTAATGGTACTGTTGTTGCTGCTCAAAGTTGTGACTCAGGTTTATTGCTTGTGTACAATACAGGTACCGTTGAATTTTGCCGTATAGTCTCTTCGCCTGATGATGTCATAGGAACATTGTTTTTTATTTGGCGAAAAGAACATGCTGTTTTTGTACATGATACGGTTCCTGTCGTATTTCATTTAAAAAATGGCATGACGGGTATTGTATCGACGGATACAGCTCGGGCACGTATCAGTGTTTTTTTTAATGATGCGGGTGATCTTGCCACTTCTTTTTTTGTTCCAGAACTGACGGCAACCAGTAACTTGTATGTTCAAAATACTACAGATGGAATATGTATTGCAAATGATGCCTGTTGTTACTGTTATCGACTTACTATTGATATGCATACTATGCGTAAGGTAATTCCAGAAATTACATGGAATACACTCCTGCCGACTGGAACTTTTCCATGGGATTATGTTGCCTATACGTATCGAGGTACATTGGTCATTTGCGGTAAATCATGGGAAATTCACGGCTATAGAGTGTTTCAGGATACATTTGAAGAAAAACGAAGTGTTACAGGACTTGTGTATCAGCATTTTTATCAAATGCCGTTTGACAACGAAGATAGCATTGCTGTTGATGAGCGGTTGCTCGAAAAAGGAGACTATGCATTATTAGAGATTCCTTGGGTAAATGAACTAAAACATGATATGAAACAATTTTATTCGAAAATGACGGAACGCGTTTCAAATGTAAGTGCTCCCATTTCTTTTCAAGAGGTTGAAAAAAATGAGGAGCTGGTACGTTTTGCTTTGACTAGTTTGTTTGGTACTTCGGTGTTTCAAAAACAAATTGTCTCTATGGCATTAAAAGAAAGAGATCCTGCGTATTTGTGCATGTATATTAGGATTATGGCACAAAATGGCTATGATCCTGAAGGTAGAATGCTTGATGCGCTTGAATTGATTATGGGACATGGTGCATTCAATCAAAATCAGGTTTGTATTGCGCTCTGTGATGCGGTATATAAAATCTGTTACTTTATGGGCAATCGTAGCATGAATATAAAGGGACAGGGCATTGTGTCTGCAATGACAAGTAAAAAGTATTCCAAGCAGGTAAATGAGTATGCAAGAAACATTCTTTTTTTATTTGCCTCTCTCGACAGAACGCTTTAATGACGTCATAATAAACATGTGGTGATTTTTAAGCTACCAGGAGGATGTTATCCATTGATGCATTTTATACAAGATAAGAAATTTCAGTTTTTTTTGTTTTTGTTCTGTTGTATGGCATCGCTTTTTGCTCTTGATGTTGATACCAAAGAAATCCAAAACGTAGGTACAACTGATGTAATAACGTTTCAAAATTATACAGGTCCTCATTTGCATATAGATTCTGCTGCTGCTATCACCAGTATTGGAACTGCATTGGGGCGGGCATTTGCCTCGCGTCGGTCAGTGGCAGGTACTGCAGGTGATCCTAATCGCTATTATGTTATTCATGCAATAGATCCTTCGACATCAGAAAAGCTTGATGCAGATATTCTTATGCTGGGTGCAGGTGTTGGCGTTGATCATATTGATAATGTGCGTCGCATTATTTCTGGATATTTGCGCCAGTCATACGGTTACTCTGCCAGTGATGCTGCTACTTTGGCAACATTTATTACTGTATATAATGCTGTATATCGAGGAAAACTCTCTGTCTTTACAGATCGATACAAAGATGTTGTTACAAAAAATTTGACGGCTGATAAAGTTGGTATTGCCATTAACTATAAAGACTGGCCGGGAAACACACAGCTTGTTATTCCTCTTTCAAATGTGCAGTTTAGCAGCTTAAGTACTATTGATACTTCTATTATTAGTGATAAGACTGTTGTTGATTCTTTGCGGACTGAAGATGATAAGGGTATTGATGTCCGCAAGGATATGGTTGACATAAAAGAGCGTGAGGCTGATATAGCAGCTGATGCTGCTGACAGGGCACAAAAAGAAGCTGACGAGTTATCTCGCCAGACTGCAGAGCAAGATGCGCTTGCCCAACAGATGGATAAAGATGCTGATACTGCTCAAGATGATGCTGATGCTGCCAGACGTGATGCTGAAAAAGCTGCTCAAGATGCCGAATTAGCCCGTCAGCAGGCAGAAGAAGCTCAACGAGCAGCGGATGAGGCTGCTGAGGAAGCAAGTAAGCATCCAAAAAATAAAAAGGCACAAAATGCTGCAGAAGAAAAACAATCAGAAGCTGATGCTGCTGCAGCGGAAGCACAGAAAAAGCAGCAGGATGCAGATACCAAATCTGAAGATGCAACCTTAAAACAGGAACAGGCTGACAAGCTTAAACAAGAAGCAGAAGATGCTAAAAAACTGGCAGAACAGCAGGCTCAGGCAGCCCAGGCTGCTGCAGATGAGGCGGCACGGGCTAAACAACTGTCCGAAGAAAAGCAGTCAGAAGCTTCTGCAGATCGTGGTGCAATTGCTAAAGATATGCAGGATTTGCTTGAAACAGAAAAGGCAAATGCTGGTGCGCCAATGCTTGAGGGAATGATTCTTACTAATGCAGAAGAAAAACTTTCTGGTATTGTACGGGTAAACCTTGATACTGGAAAAGTTGTAAAGTCCTCACCGGTTACCGTAATCCGTAATCGTACTTTATATGATGCAGGTGTAGCGTTTATCGCTATTGCTGGTGAGTCTGGTGAAAATCATGCCATCAAGCTTGTACAGCTAGATAAAAACTCTATGGAAATAGTCAAGGAAAGTGATGACTCTGTTTCTCCGGACTCTGTACTGGTGCAGAATGGATCATCATATTATTGCGTAATCGAGTCTGGTAAATCTTGGGTTCTGGCGGAGTATGATGCAGAAATTACAAAGCGTCATGTCTCGTCAGTAACGGTTGATCCAAGTTCTCCTGTTACCGTTACTGAAAAAGGTATCATGGTTACAGGAAGTGATAATATGATTAAGATTTTATCACTTGAAGATTTATCTGCAATAAAATAATGCGGTATACTTTGTTATAAAGACAGGTACCTGCCTCGCAGTTTTGCGATTTGGTAGGTGTCTGCCTGTTATATAAAGTAGTGTTATTGTGTAGCCTGAAAATGCTGTTTGAACTGTTTTTTTCTGATATATATGATATATGCAATTGCCATCAGTATGCCACATAATCCCCAGCCTACAGGATACGCAAACGCTACTGGATAGAACGCAGTGGTGAGGTGTGTTGCAATAAATAGGTAGAGCTGTCTAAATACGACAAACGATGACAGCATAACCATCGTTGGGGTAATGGCATTACCAAATCCACGTAAGTAACCGGCACATACTTGGTTAAAACAGCGAAATAAATAAAAAGGTGCTCCCACTTTTAAAAAATATATTCCATAATATAAAACTTCGTCATCCCTGTTAAACATGCTGATAAGTTGTTTTGGAAAAAACTCAAATATACAGATAAGGAGCAATGCCCAACCAATTGCCAGCTGTAATGAAACGTGGATGCCCTCTTTTATTCGTTTTTCATTACGTGCTCCATAGTTTTGACCGGAGAATGTTGTTGCACCTAATGAAATGCTTTGTAAAGGTAACAAGGATACTTGGTCAATTTTGTTAAAGCATGACCAACCGGCCATACAGGCGGAACCGAATCTGTTGATGTATCCCATGACAAAAACGTTTGAAAAAGCAGTTATTGCCATTTGGATACCACCTGGTAGTCCTTGTTTTAGAATGCGCTTGAGACAAAAGCCGTCGATAGATAGAGCTTTGAGTTCAATTTTGTAACACTCGGTTGTACGGACCATGACAAGGAGTACCAAAATCATCGACACTGCTTGCGAAATGATTGTGGCATAGGCAACTCCGGCTATACCTTGATGTAAGACGATGACAAAAAAGAGATCAAGAACGACGTTGATAATGGACGAGGCTATAAGAAAATAGAGCGGTCGTGTCGAGTCTCCTAGCGCACGCAGGATACCAGCTCCAACGTTATAGATGAGCTGGAACAATGCTCCTGCAAAGTAAATTTTTAGGTATTGTTCTGCCATACCAAATACATCATCTGGTGTTGACATAATACGGAGCAGGAAAGGGGAGACAATGTGTCCAAAGATAATGAGGAATATACCTGCAAAAAAACTGCCGGCAATCATGGTGTGATTGGTTTTTCGTACTTGTTGTATATTATGTGCACCAAAATACTGCGATATGACGACACTACCACCTGCAGATACTCCCATAAAAAAGCCGATAACAGCATTGATGAGGGAACCTGTTGAACCGATTGCGGCAAGTGCTGATTTTCCGACGTAATTGCCAACAATAATACAGTCAACAGTGTTATAGAGTTGTTGAAAAAGGTTACCTGCTATGAGAGGGAGTGCAAATTTAATAATGAGCGGATGAATAGATCCGACAGTCATGTCAGTAGTTGTATTATTATGATGCATGTAATTTTTTTATTATACAATAAATCTAGTACTACCGCTAGCGGGTGTTTTTTATACGTTCTTTGATGTATGTATAGGTCAATATAAAGACTAGTACGCCTAAAAAAGCGCCAGTGGTATCTGCAATCCAATCAAAAACAGAACACGATCTACCAGGAACAAAAGATTGATGTATCTCATCAATAATGCCATAGACGGATGTTAAGATAATAGGGATGCCTATATCTTTGGGTATGAGATGTTTTGATTTGTATGCAAATGCCATCCAAAAAGCTAATCCTGCATAGCAAACAAAATGAATTGCTTTGTCAGCATAGTTAAAAGAAGGCATTGGCACTATTGACTGTGATGAGATGTACCAGCTGCAACATATTATAAAAAAAGCTGGTAGCCATCGGATAAATCGCATCATGATTTTACTACCTTAGACAGACTCTGATATTTTCTTTTTATTATATAATTCGTGTGCCAAATAGGCAAATGGGGTATAGATTCCTGTTTTTACTTGTACATACACTCTAACCTGTGATACGATAAAAAAGATGTCGCTCCTTTATATTGATACCTGTTTTAGAAGTGGTTCTCGGACAAAACAACTGGCAGATTATTATTTGTCGTTGTACAAAAATCCTTGTATTGAAACGGTGAAGCTGGGGGCTGATACTGTACTTCCGTTACAACAAGCAACGCTCACCACTTATTGCAACGCAGTAGCAGCTCATTCTTTTGACGATACCATGTTTGCTTATGCAAAACAATTTGCTTTGGCAGATGAAATTGTTATTGCAGCTCCTTGTTGGAATTTTGATATGCCCTCAATACTCCATACTTATTTGGAATTAGTGTGTTCTCAGGGGGTTACGTTTGATTTGAATAAAGAAGGACAGTACTACACTTTGTGTCGTGCAAAGAAGTTGACCTATATTACTACTGCTGGAGGATATCTTCCTAAGCAAGATATCGCCTTTTCGTATATACAGCTTCTTTGTTCATCATTTTTTGGCATCCAGACAGTGTCATATTATAAAGCTGAGGCCCTTGATATTGACGGGTCGGACGTACAAAAAATACTGAGCGATGTAAAACAGCAGATGAAAAAAGATATGGCAACATTCAATTAGAAAGCTAAAGACTCAATCCATGCTTGTATTTGCTTTCGTTGTGAAATAACTGTATCTCCTATACAGCCAAAACCTTCAATGACATGAGCTTTTGGGACAAGCTTGATTATGGTTTCAGTACTGTTTGTAAAACCGCTTGAACCATAAGTACAAAACGTTACAATTGTTTTCCCCTGTAAATCATAGGACTCAAGAAATGTTTTTATGATCATAGGAACATCACCCCACCAGATGGGATATCCTAAAAAGATAACGTCGTATTGATCCATGTTTTTTATGGTATTTGCTATTTCTGGACGAGCGTCAATGTGCTGTTCGGTTGTTGCTTGTGCTAACAGTGACAGATGGTCATCAGTGTAAGTTTTTTTAGGTTTGATTTGATGTAAGGTGCCTTTTGTTATATCATGTATTTTTTCTGCAAGCTGTTTGGTGTGGGCTGTATGGCTAAAATAGGCCACAAGGATTTTTTTATCCGTAAGACAAGCAGGAATTACTACTGGTTCTTCATTTGCTTCTCGTACTGGATCAGCCATACAGGGAGAGATAATAATACTAAGTATTGCCAAGAGTAAGAAAAATCTTTTTAACATAGTTCTTAATCCTATATATATGATTTTAAGATAGTACTATTCTAAATCAAACTATTGCTTTGTTAAATAGTATTTATGTATATCGTAAAACAATCATTTAAATTGTATAAAAACGGTTTTGTACCCTGCAGCAAACAAAATCGTCTGAATGACAGTTCTTGTGACATCTTGTGCCTCACTAAGTAAACCTTGATCTATCAAAGACGTTACTGTTTGTTGCCGTGATGACTGTATCTCAGAAAAAATCTCTTGTGTCTGGATAGGAACAAATATACTTTGTTTTTCATCAAAGACTTCAAGAGAACTGAGATCGTTTCCTAATATAACCGGTGGCGGAATGGTTATCGTTATCGTTGTTTTATCATCATGTATCATAATTGAAGCCGCTGTGATATCTTCGATACCGACACGGATAATGCCAGTATATTTGACGATACTATAACTTTTAGCAAGTCCTAAAGCTGCCTGCTTTTTGATAGAGACTATGTTGCTATATTGTTTTTTAATCGTAGTGAGTTCCTGACAATACTGTAACTGCTGTTCGATTGTCATGTATTGTTTTTCAATCGATACATCGTTTAGTTTG
>JAILIC010000068.1 GCA_024695475.1 Treponema sp. | reverse complement strand
TCCTTATCTTTTTCCAGATGAAAATTTTCTCCATTAAAGCAGTCTCCTTCCTGTTTAATTGCTCCATCAAGTTCAATTAAATCATCAGAATATCCTGTGACTATTACAAGATTATTCTTTTCAGCACATTTTAGTTCAAATTTAAAAAATCCATCTTCTAATTCCCGGTTGCTAAGTGCTGCAGCGAGAGCCTTTGCATTAAGCTTTCCATTTTCCAATAGAAGGAGATAATCAATTAATTTTGAATATTCAATGCCAAATCGTTCTTTGACTTTTTTCGTAATTATGCTCTTGTCATTGCAAACAGCAGAAATTCCTTCAATGAAATATTCAATATCATTTGCTTTATCCATCAAGTAACTCATTTTGTTTTACCTCCATTTTAGATTCTGCCAAAATGTTCTTGTAGATTATTTTTTATGCAGAAATTGTAATTTGATTGAAAAATAAAAGATACAAACTGTTAGTTTACTATAAAAAAAGCCTGCAATTGCAAGGCTCTGTAAAAGGAAGCATTTTCTGTCAACTGCTCAACTAAGGCAGCCTACGATAGGCTCTTGGTAAATGCATAACCCTTATACATAGGGCCCATGAACTTAAAGTAAGGAGATTAAGTAAAAATTGATTTTCAATAAATTCAGGTGGATTTATTTGAATTGTTAATTTTAAAATCTAGTGTTATATTGTAGGTAGCCAAGGGCAGAATGCCACTATTTTTGGTCTTAGTTGTCTATCGAAGTTCAGTAAGCTTCAGTTTAAAACAAAAAACCACTCATTTCTGAGTGGTCTGTTATAGCGGGGGCAGGACTTGAACCTGCGGCCTCCGGGTTATGAGCCCGACGAGCTGCCAACTGCTCTACCCCGCGATGTCTTAAGTGTAAGTATTATATTGGTATATACTCTAGTTTGTCAAGAGAATTTTGCTATTTTTTGTAATTTATTTTATTTTTTTGTTTCTGTAAATTTGGTATAGGTAGTACGGCATTGCACGATAGCAAAAAGAAGTACTGCAAAGGCAAAATAGCGATAATTTGTTGAAAACGCTGCAAAAAAATCATAAAGCCCATGTAAAAGAACTGCATGTACAAAAGGGGCGATATGTGTTTGTTTGTTGTGATATGACCAAATGTATAGTCCTGATAATGCGGAACAAAAGGCATGTATCAGTACTGAGGTACCCATACGTGTAAGGATAAGGGTATATGCAGATTCTACGATATTGATCCCTGCTGTTTGAATATGATGTAAAAAGTAAATGACTGACTCAAAACTGCCAATAATGAGACCGCTTAAAAGACAGAGTGAAAAAAATGCGGGAAGTTTTATCGTTTTATGAGGAAGTGGAAGCATAAAAACCATTTTTAAGGTTTCTTCGACAAGCCCGTTAAAGATAAGTGCGGTGACAATGACTGACATGTAAGTGTGTGATGTAAAAACAGGCAGACTGAGAATAATGTATTCCAGAAAAGCTATAGGAAACACTGATAGTAGCCCAAACAAGGTTGCTACTAATTGGTGCGAAACTTTAAGACCGGGAACACGGAGTGCCAATAGTATAAAAACAAGAATAAAAAATGAAAAACAAACTAAGATTGGTACATAAATGTTCATAGTAAAAGCCTACTGTAAAGTTAATTCTTTTGCAATTAAAAACGAACACATTGAAAATTATCACTTGTTACTTTATGCTAGAAAAGTATGAAAGCTATTTCAAAACGAAGTACCTTGCTTGGTGAGATACAAATACCAGGATCAAAAAGTCAGACGATTAGAGCGGTTTTGCTAGCTACATTAGCCAAAGGAACATCAATTATTCATAATCCGCTTCCTAGCAGTGATGGATTAAGTGCCTATGCTGCTGCTACGCTTTTGGGTGCAACAATTATGGCTGAAAACAATACCTGGCGTGTTGTCGGTACTGGAGGACAGCTAAAGGCTCCCAGTGATGTGATTAATACTGCTAATTCTGGTACGACAACAAGTTTTGTAACGGGTATCTGCTCTTTGATTGACGGATATGCGGTAGTAACTGGTGACGAACAGATTCGTAGCCGTCCGGTTCGTGCTCATGTAGATGCTTTATGCCAATTGGGTGCAAAAGGCTTTCTTACTCGTCCTGACAGTGATTGTCCACCTCTTGTTATGGGCGGAAGAATCCATGGAGGAGAGTGCTATGTTCCCGGTAGTAATTCGCAGCATGTGTCTGGAATTTTGGTCCCAGCAGCATTGATTGCAAAAGGCGAAACGGTAACGATACACGTAGCAGATCCAAAGGAAACTTCGTATGTTCAGCTAACTATTGATTGGATGAAAAAGTTTGGTGTTACTGCCGAAGTTTCTGCTGATCATAAAACATATACTGTAAAGGGGGGGCAGCATTATAAAGCCTGTGAGTGTTTTGTTTCTGGCGACTGGTCAGGTGTTGCATTCCCGCTTGTTGCAGCAGTTTGTACAAAAAGCGCAGTTGTTATAAAGGGTGTTGATTTTTCTGACCCACAAGGCGATAAGCGAGTTGTTGCCATTTTACAGGAAATGGGTGCGCATATTGATTGTGACGAAACTCATGGGTGCCTTCATGTCCATGGCGGTTATCCGTTGCATGGCATTACTATCGATATGGCTGATATTCCTGATGCATTACCAGCGTTGGCTGTAGCTGCCTGTTATGCCTCTGGTACAACTACATTTACAACTATTGCTCATATCAGACAGAAAGAAAGCGATCGTGTTGCTGTTATGACAGAGGAATTACAAAAGTGTGGTGCAACGGTTTCATTTACTGAAGAGAAAATGACAATTGTTGGAGGTAAAGCGCTTCATGGTTCTGTCATAGATTGCCATAAGGACCATCGTATTGCTATGGCGATGACGGTATGTGGCATGTATGCTGACGGCGAAATGTACATCGATAATGCTGAGTGTGCAAATGTTTCTTTTCCAGATTTTTATGATTTGCTACGTTTATCCGGTGCAGATATTTCAATAAGGTAGCTATATATGGAATGTACAACTGCGGTATTACAAAAGCCTGTAGTCTTGTTGGGTATAAAACATTGTGGTAAGTCAACTCATGGCAAATTGCTTGCAAAAAAATGCGGGTGTGCTTTTTATGATATTGATGATGAGATACTTACATTGACAGGAAAAACTCCTCGTACATTGTATACGGAAAGCCCTGAAGTTTTTATGCAGGCTGAATATGAAACTTGTGTAGCATTGATTAAGAAAATAGGAGATGCTCCTTGTGTCATATCATCAGGTGGTGGTATTTGCAATAATGAAAAAGCACTTACCATATTGCATGAGCATTGTGTGTTTGTGTTTATTGCTGTAACTGAAGAATTGCCATCACAGAGAATTATTCATGAAGCGAGCGCAGATGGATATGGAGGTTTTACAAATCTACCAGCCTATATAGCAAAAGAAAACCCGCACTCATTAGATGAGATACGGGCTTCATTCCATCGGTTTTTTATTGATCGATGTAAAAAATATCAAGAAATTACTGATTATACGGTCAGTCTTGGATTACATTCAAAAACTGACAATAATGCAATGCTGGTAAAAGCGTTGTGTGATTTTAGGTTGATAATAGTATCAACCTAAAAAACGACTGAGTCAAGGCTTTAAGCGTCAGCGTGCCTTGACCAGACGGAACTTAGTTGCAACCACCATCACAGCTGCAGCCACCACCGCATCCGCTGTCACATCCGCCACCACAACCACCACATCCGCCGCCGCAGCTTGACTGTGGAGTCAATTCTTCTTCAGTAGCATCACGTACAGTTACAACTTCGATATCAAAGTGTAATGTCTTGCCGGCTAAGTCGTGATTTGCATCAACCGTTACCTTATCTTCAGTTATTTTTGTAACGCGAACAATTGTTGGACCGCTTGTGGTATCTGCCTGAAAACGCATACCGATTTCGATAGGTACTTCTGAATCAAACTGATTGCGAGGAACTTCAAGAACCAGTTTTTCATCATATTCGCCGTAAGCATCTTTTGGTGCTACGATAGCAGCAAATTTGTCTCCTGGTGCTTTACCTTCAAGCTGTACTTCAAGCCCAGGGATTAAGTTTCCATTGCCATGAAGATATTCTAATGGGGTACCATTTGATGAGTCGATAACAGTACCTTCATCATCTTTAAGTGTATAGTTTATGGAAACCATTTTGTCTTTAGCTATTGTCATGAATTCTCCTTGTTAATTGAATACCGGCGCAAAGTTCCTGTTTATGATTCCTGAACAACTTCGGTAACTTCAGGAACAGCATCTTTTAAGTAGCGTTCGATACCCATTTTAAGTGTCATAGTTGCCATAGGGCAGCTACCGCAGGAACCTGTCAAACGTAGGTGAACACGGTTTTCTTCATCAATAGAAATATATTCCATATCACCACCATCGGCTTGCAACTGAGGGCGGAACATTTCGAGTGCTTCTTTTACAGTAGCTTCTATTGGATTTACTTTTGAATCGCTCATACGAATCTCCCTAGTGTAAATTTTATTTGTGAGGATATATAAAAGATATAGAAAAAAAAAGATTTTGACTATCTAAATCGTATAAAATCGTCCAATTTAGAACAATTCGGTAATGATTTCTTTGACTGTTTTGTTGTAGTACAGATATCCGTATGCAATTGATGCGGATACTATCTTGCGACCATATTCACGGGTTTCTGGGTAGGGGATTGTTTCAAGGAATATATCCTTAGGAAGTTTATCAGAAGCTCCTATTTCAAGATGTGCGTCTTTGTACCAGCTACGTACGCGAGTAATGCCACTATTATAGGCAAATGCAGCCAAGATAGGGCAATTATCCATGCGTTGTATCAGTGAATGAAGGTAATATGCTCCAAAAGTAATGTTGTGTTCTGGATTGGTAAGAACATAATCTGGGAAATGGAGACGGTCACTAATGTCGGCTGCTGTAGATTCCATTAGTTGAGTCAGACCATTTGCTCCTGCCGAACTTTTTATCGTTGGATCAAAATAGCTTTCGGAACGTATTAATGCATAGAGTAAATATTCAGGTAACTGATATGTTTGGCAAGCTTTTATAACGAGCTCCTGATAATTACGTGGGTACATCAATGTGAGCGCATTTTGATTAAGTGTTGTATTACAGTTATTGATTGCACGGGCGATTATACGCAAACTTTGTGCATAATTTTTTTGGAATGGATCTTGGTAGTCCTTTATAAATTGTGACAGTTTTGTTGCACATTCAAGGGTAAGTTTTTTATCTTTACTGATAAAAAACTGCCATTCTGGAAAGATGTAGTCAGGAAAGCCCATTGTGGCATACCCTGTTAAAAGCGCCTCCATGTCAGTATCTTGTTCAAAAGGTGAGATTATGTGTGTTGTTTGGATGACGCTTTGTAAATCATCACCAGTGAGCTCTAATTGATGTGCTGCAAGCAGTTTGTAATAGGTATCTGAGCCGCTGTTTAAAGCAAGTTTATATGCTGCGTAAGATTCTTCTTTTGGGTTGCCTGATGAATTTGCTAATCCTAAATCAATGAGACGCCCTGATAGATATGCATATTTTGCAGCTGTACCGTCATCTGCATATCCTTTGATAATTTGAAAAACGCTATAAAAGGCATCCCAATTGTGATTTGAAAGAAGAAGTACTGAGAGGGTTTCAAACAGGTCGGAAAAATATAATGGATCGTGCCAAGTGGTACGATACTTTTGTATGGACTCTATTGCACTTTTTGGAGAGACACCGAGTTCCATATTAATGAGGTACCAGAGGCTGTTATCATAATCTTTATCAGTATGGGCATTTTCCATGGCGGATAAATACCGTTTTGTTGCAAGCGATATATATGAATTGCCTTTTTCATATAGGCGGGCAGCATAAAACCAGCCATAATATGCTGTTTGGGTATCGCCTGTTATTTCTGCGTTTTCTGCTATCTGATCAAAAAACTGGGCGTTTTTATAATAGAGCATACTGCCATAAAGTGCTGCCTTCCCCATATCAGAAATGATTTGCTTAGTAAGTGAGATAGTACCATCATTTTGTAAGATAGTAAGTATTGAAGACATGTGCTCGTATGCATTAATGTAGCTTCGTTTATATATTTCGATTCTAAATGTGATGACAAGCTGTTGATCGAGCGTGAGCACTGTAGGAGAGGCACCTTTTAAATAGGTAGTATAAAACTTATAGTGTTCAGGACTGATAGGACGTTTCGTGTACCATTGAAAGATAGTATCTTGGTATCGGGTATCTTTTTTTTGGTTTAATGAGGTAATGCGTATACCAATAAGCTTGTTATTGCTTTCGGCAATATCGATATCATCAGTAATTTGTATTATCGTAGCAAATTCATTGTTCTGTAGTAGTTCGTTACAAGCCTGTAACTTAGCGTCTTCATCGCCATATTGGGCGATGAGGTCTAAGCACGCTTGATTTCGCTGAGTAACGTTGCCAAGGTGGGTAAGTGCTTCTGCACTGCGTCGCGCAACATAGTAGCTGCCCTTTTTATGAGCCTTTTTAAAAAGAGAAATAGCCGTTTCTTCGTCATTTGCTTCAATGGAATGTAAGGCCTGATAATAATAGATATCAGCCCCAAGTGTATTGGGGCTATGGCAAGAGCATAAAAACAGGGTGCTGCAAAAAATAAGGAGAGAGACTACTGTTCTCATACCAGCTTATTGTGCAGGAATGGTTATGTATGTTCCTGAAATAATATAATCAGGATTTTTAATATGGTTGTACTTGGCGATGTTTGTGTATTTCCATGGATTTTTATAATACGCTTCGGAAATATCCCACAAAGTATCACCCCATTTGATTTTATAACGAATATTTGCCTGTTCAGTCTGTTTTGGCTTAGGAGCCTGTGGCACAATTGTAGGTGTTGGCGAAATGACAATTTCGTTTTCTTTTGCTTCAGGAACGACCGGCTTTGCTGGTGTTTTTTGAGTTTCTGGAGCAATAGGCTGTACTACAACAGGAGGTTCAGTTTGCTGTGGAGCTTCGGCTACCTGAGTAGTTGCTTTTGAATCTTTTGTATTTCTACTTGCAATAAGATTTACAGGAGACGGAACAACAAACAAAATGAGTATTGTAGCAATGATACAAATGATTGCACAAATGACACAGATAATGACATGCTTACGGGTAATTTTGGAGTCCTGTTCTGCACTTGATAGACCTTCTACCGTTTCATCATCATATAAATCTGAAAAATCTAGTCCTGATCCAGTTGGAGCTGTAGCGGTATCTTCACTCATATCAAATGAATCGGTACTCGTATCTCCAAAATCAGGCATGTCAAAGTTGATATCTTCTAATGGATCTTTTGCTGCTAAAGTATCATCACTGTCATCAAATGATGGTAAATCAATATTTGTACCATTGTCACTGCTATCAAAATCAGGCATGTCAAAATCGATTTCGTTGAGATCTGAAGTTGGAGTAGCCTCTGGTTGTGGAGTGGCGATTGTATCTTGTGCAGCAGGTTCTTCTACAGCAGCATCTTCTGGAATATCAAAGTCGATGGGAACGCTGCTTATTTCGGTATCCAGCTGAGGCATATCAAAATCAAGATCGTTAAGATCATTGAGATCGCTGCCATCTTTTTGTTCAGCAGGTTCACTTTGCTCTGGAGCGTCAAAAGTATCTGGTATTTCATCGAGGTCGACTTTGTCTTCTTCAAAGCTGACCGGTTCTGACTCAATGCTTGGCTCTATATCTTCTTCTTCAGCGATAGTGTCATCTTCTATAGAAAAATCATCAGCAACAACAGGCTTCTCTTGACTGATGGTGTCATCCATATCGGGTAAATCGTCCAAACTTGAAGAGAGAGGATCCTCTTGTTTAATTGCCTTCTCTGCTTCTTCTGCAGCACGTTTAGCTTCGGCAGCAGCAAGCAAACCACCTGTATGTTTTACTGGAGCATCGGTCTTTTCAGAATCAGCAATATCGTAATTGACAGGCTCATTACGCTCCTCTTGCGTACGTGAGACAAGTGTTACAGAAATATCGCTATGCTCGCCTGATTCTGGATCTGAAATTTCTGCAGACAGTTTATTATTTTCATCAAGTGAGATATTGAGGTCAATAGTTGGCTCGCCATTAGGATGAGCAATAAGATTATCGATCTGTAAAGTATCGACATATTCAGCATCATCCATTGAGTTAGTTTCTGATCGATACAAGTCAACTTGAACAGTAGTTTGATTGTCTTTTACAGTAGTCAGATTTAGAACTTTTTTGTCAGGAGTGCCGTCAGCTAGAATCGGATAAAAAGTTCCATCCGCAAGCTTTATGCCGATATTTTTACTCATAATATAAACCTCAATATATCTAGATTATCGGATTATCATTAGTTAATCTATACATTTTTGTTTGCTTTTTGAGGAATACGAATTTATAATTGAAGAAACATGTATATATAGCTATTAAAGGAGGACAGGTTTCGTATGGCTAAAGATCTAAAAGGTTCTCAGACAGAAAAGAATTTGGAAATAGCCTTTGCTGGAGAGTCTCAGGCTCGTAATAAGTATACCTATTTTGCAAGCAAGGCTAAAAAAGACGGATTTGAACAGATTGCTGCTATTTTTCTTGAAACTGCTGAGAATGAAAAAGAACATGCAAAGATGTGGTTTAAATTGCTTAATGGTGGTATTGGTCCAACTGCAGAAAACTTAAAAGCTGCTGCTGAGGGAGAAAACTACGAGTGGACAGATATGTATCCTTCTTTTGCAAAAGTTGCTCGTGAAGAGGGCTTTGAAAGTATAGCAAAAGCCTTTGAAGGCGTTGCTGCAATCGAAAAAGAACATGAAGAGCGCTATCGCAAATTGTTAGACAATGTTACTAAGGAACTCGTATTTAGCAAAGATGGTGACAAAATTTGGCAGTGCCGTAATTGTGGTCATATCTGTGTTGGTAAAGAAGCTCCTAAAGTCTGTCCAGTATGTGCACACCCACAGAGCTATTTCCAATTAAAGGAAGATAATTTCTAAACAAAAGAGCTGGTATGTATACTGATTAGCTCATATGTTTTAGTATGAAATGCTGTTTTTAGCCATACAGAAAGTATCTGTATGGCTTTTTTATAGAAAAAAAAGAGATAATAGAAAAGATATGAAATCTCATCATCAGACAAGACGATATAAGCGACATGTTAAAAAAGGCTCTGTAGCAGTTAAAAAAGAGCGACCGATACGTAAACGATTGCTGACGTATGGTCTATACGGCAGATTTTTTACGATATGTTTTTTTATAGTCTTACAGTTTTTTCTATTAATAAAACTTGATGCCTTTCTTGACTCATTATTAGTCAATAATTTTATTAATTGGACTACAGTCGTTAGTGTTTTGTTTATTATTTATCTGGTAAACACTGACATCAAACCTGAATTTAAATTGGCTTGGATGGTACCGGTAACGCTTTTTCCTTTGTTTGGTATCATCTTGTATCTTTTTTTTACTATTAATGTTGGTGGTATAGGACTACGAAAAAAGCTTGCAAAAACAACGCTGACATTAAAGGCAAATTTATCACCTGACGCTCAGGCTGTAGGATTTACGGCATATCTGCAAAACAGCGGTGGCTTTCCTGCGTATACAAATTCGCAAGTGGCGTATTTTCCCAGTGGGGAACAGGCTTTTAAGGATATGCTTGTCGAGGTTAAAAAGGCAAAACACTTTATATTTATAGAATATTTTATCATTGGCTTGGGATGCATGTGGGATACCCTTTTGGCGATATTAAAAGAAAAAGCAGCCCAGGGTGTTGAGATTCGTGTTATGTATGATGGCATTGGTTCCATCATGTTACTGCCACCGGGTTATCCAGACTATCTTGAATCATTAGGAATACAGGCTAAAACGTATGCACCATTGGTTCCTCTTTTGTCTACGCATCAAAACAATCGAGATCATCGTAAGATATTTGTTATTGATGGACGTGTTGCTTATACCGGCGGTATCAATTTATCAGATGAGTATATCAATGCAAAGAATCGTTTTGGATATTGGAAAGATACGTGTGTTCGTATAGATGGTAGTGCCGTAAAAAATCTAACTGCTTTGTTTTTGCAATTATGGAATGTACAAAAGCAATCTGATAGAGATTGGCAACCATATATCCAGGCGTCACATATAAGCAGTAGCAATAGAGAGCAGCTTCTAAAAGATAAAAAGCAAACTGCCGTTTCTGGCATTATGTCATATTTTGGAGGTACTATAGTTCCCTATGGTGATGATGCCTTGAGTGGAGAAAGCATTGCGGAACTGGTGTACTGCGATATGGTAAATAGAGCTCAACGTTATGTGCATATTACAACGCCTTATATTATTCTCAACCATATGTTGGCAACAGCATTGATTTATGCAGCAAAACGAGGTGTCGAAGTTTCTATTTTGGTTCCGTCACGTGCCGATCATAAGTTAACATTTTGTATCGGACGTACATTTATCAAAGATTTGATTGATAATGGTGTGTCTGTTGCTGAATATGTTCCTGGCTTTATCCATGCAAAGATGTTTGTTGTAGATGATGTTCGTGCTGTTGTTGGTTCCATTAATTTGGATTATCGTAGTTTATGCCATCATTTTGAATGTGCGGTATATATTGAAAATAGTGCAGTTATCTCTGATATTGAGCGTGATTTTAACAGGACGCGGACGGAGTGTCATGAAATAACATCAGAAAATTATAAAAAAATCCCTGCCTACAAGCGATTTGCAGGCAGGGTTGCAAGAATGTTTGCTCCGTTATTATAGCCGCTTTATTTTGTATAAGTGTATTCGCTCATACCAGTAAGCTCATTGACGGTTGTTCCAAACTTATTGCTTACATTGTATGTTGTGATCTTTATCAGATTTTTATCATCATCGTATTTATAAAATTCTCTTGTTTCGGTGTTGGCCGCATAGTTTTTAGTTTGAGTCTCACCGATTAAATCATTTTCTGTAAAACGATATTTGATTTCTTGCTTTTTAAAGCCAGAGTTATCATAGGTATCAACCTGAACAAGGATACCTAAGTCGTTATAGATGAAGTCCTGCCTCTGATCCAAAGTACCATCAGCAAAATACTGCAAAATCTGTACTTTGTGATTGTTTTCATCAAATTTACTGATGTCACGCCAGAGAAGAACACCATCGCCATTATAGTAGGACTCTTCAGTTTGATTATCAGATGGATATTTGAAGATTGACTTACCAGAAAGAATATCATCTTTTTTAAAGTTAGATTCTTCGGTTAAACGACCTTTTTCATCATAAACATAAGTAACCTTCCACTCTGTTGTATTTGCAGAATCGGTACTTACCTGAGACTCCAAATTGCCATTAGTATCGTATGTATATGTAACTTTATTTACCAGTAAACCGGTTGCGCTGATTTGTGAAACATCAGTTTCAAGTTGCTTGTCATTGAGATTATGAACATATTTGATATCTGGTGTACGATAGTAGTCACCAAATTTTTGCGAAATAACATACGTGGTTTGTGTGTAACTTTTTACAGATCCGTTTACCTTAAAAAACGGAGACTCTGCAAAAGCGGTAATTCCTATAGTTACCAGTACCGTAAGAATCAATACTGTAAGCTTTTTCATTAAGACCTCCAAAAAAAAGCTGGTATACTATGTGTATCGGTAAATCTTATGTTATACTGAATAGTATGGATAAAGGAAAAAAACAGCTTATTATAATTAAAAATTGTCATATTCAAGATGCAAATACGATCTATTTATCTGATATTACATGGACAATGGAAACAGGCCAGTCATGGCTTATTATTGGTCCCAATGGCGGTGGTAAGGCGGCATTTTTGAAAGCCCTTGCAGGTGAGTATGAGTGTGTTCCTAATGTACGCAGCGAACACATGTCCGATGAACATGCGGTTCCGTTATATACCTCTTGTTTTGAACACTCGACCGATATTGTATCTCTGGAACGAGCTGCCTATTTAATAGAAGAAGAACAAAAAAATGATGAGAGTGACTATATCGAAGGTGGAGTTGATCATGGTCGCAGTGGCAGAAAATTCTTAAAAGAAGTG
This sequence comes from Treponema sp., assembly GCA_024695475.1. GTDB lineage: Bacteria > Spirochaetota > Spirochaetia > Treponematales > Treponemataceae > Treponema_D. The sequence continues at coordinate 8,444 of JAILIC010000068.1, read as the reverse complement.
CTTTCGCCAACTGATGATGACAAACAGCTGGATACTAATCCGCATGTACGCTTGTGCGGTATAGAGCATATTCTTGATCGTGGACTAAAATACATGTCTACGGGTGAGATTCGTCGTACACTTTTATGTCGCTCATTACTGTCTGGTAAAAAACTGCTTATTTTAAGTGATCCTTTTGCGGGGCTTGATGTACAGAGTCGAGGAATTTTACGGGAATTCTTTTCAACAATTGGAGGCCGTCAGGTTTCATCTTCTGCAGAGTGTAACGACATGCCTCGTCTTATTGTTGCAATGGAACGATATACTGAGATACCTGATTGTATCACACATGTGCTGGAGTTTAAGGATCGTGATATATCGTTTACTGGAACAAGAGCAGAATACGAAACTCTACTGGAACAACGAAAAACTGCTCAAGCTCCATTGCTGGCTCAAGAGCGACAACGTTTTATTCAAGAGGTAAAAGACTTGCATGAGCAAACAGTGGCAATGCAAGGTGAGGATGGTCAAAAAATTGATACGACGATTCCTTTGGTTGCCATGAACGATGTTACCGTTGGTTGGGATAACCATACGGTATTGGATCATCTTACATGGAGTCTGTATCAGGGACAGCATTGGCTTATCCGTGGACCAAATGGATCTGGTAAAACAACCTTTTTGGAACTGATTACTGGCGATAATATGCAAGTATATTGTAATGATGTCTCACTCTTTGGTCAGCGACGTGGAACAGGAGAGTCAATTTGGGATATCAAGGCAAAATTGGGAATAGTTTCATATCGATTGCATGTTGATTATCGACAGGTTGGGGGAGACTTGGAGTCAGTTATTATTTCCGGCTTTCATGACTCAATCGGATTGTATGAACAAAAAACTGATAACGAAATACTAGCAGCCCGTAAATGGCTTGCTCTTGGTGGCTTTGCCGGCAGGGAACAGGAGTCATTTTGTTCTATGAGTTATGGAGAACAGCGGGCCTTATTGATTTTACGTGCTGCAGTTAAATGTCCGCCAGTGTTAATACTTGATGAGCCTTGTCATGGTCTTGATGATGCGTATCGTACCAAAATTTTACAATTACTTGAAACTATTGCTGCGACAGGGACAACAACGCTGCTCCATGTTACTCATGATGCAAGTGAAGTGCTTCCTTGTGAAAAGCATATTTTAGAGTTACATCCTAATGAAACACCTATGTACACAATAATTACCGAGTAAGGAGATATAAAATGAAAAAAGTTCTGGCAGGTTGTTGCAGTATAGTTTTTGCTTCGATAATGATATATGCATCTGGAATACAGCGACAAGTTGTCGGACAGCCAGTCGTATTTGAGTCTATTTATGGTTTTTTACCGGGCACCCATTTGTCACGATTTTCGAAAGAGACTACAGCAAGTACGATTGGATACTTTGCCGTTGACGTGGATACCTACGGAGATTTAGGAAAAGTTCCCGCTCGCAGTGATGTTGCCGCAAAATATAAAGGTAATATCGAACTGGTTGCGGTGTGCAATAACAGTACTTCCCTGGCTCATTTTGTACTTTCGCCTGAATATGATAAACGCGATAAGCTGATAGCTGATTTGATAGCAGCCAGTAAAGATTATGATGGTTTAATGATTGATTATGAGCTTATACCCAACCGTGATGGCCATCATTTTCTGACCTTCCTAAAAGAATTAAAATCACGTTTGCCTGCACATAAGTCTTTTGGAGTGTGCGTAAAAGCTCGTGTACGTACATTGGCAAATGATACATTACCGTATAAACCGATTGCCGATATTGCAGATAAAGTCGTCATCATGGCCTATGACGAGCATTGGTCTGGCAGCCAGCCTGGTTCTGTTGCATCTATGGAGTGGTGTAAACGTATTGCCGAGTATGCTAAGACTCAAATACCTATAGACAAACTGGTGATGGGGCTGCCTTTTTACGGCCGAGAATGGTGTGTACCTGATATGTCTCGTGCAGTACGATATGAAACAGCAAAAACTGATTTAAAAGAGGCAGGTATACATAGTGTAGAGCGCGATGATGATATACCGTATGCTTCTTTTTCAAAAACGGTTGATGTCATGCTTTGGTATGAAGATTGTGTTTCTGTAGTATCTCGCTGTCGTATGTACCATGATATGGGCATAAAACATATTGCTTTTTGGTGTCTTGGACAGGAAGATACTGATATCTGGAATTGGGTAAAGGTTTCACCGTAGTATGTCTGAATAAGCAGTAGTGGCAACCGATTAAAACAATCAGTTGCCAGAGTGAGTCGTAGCAGTTAGCATATGTGCCTAGCCGAGACTTTTTACCTTACTGTTTAATTCCAAAATACGTGTATGGAGATAGTGATCAACTGCAAAACGCTCGAGAACACCTAATGGTTGATTGTCAGCACTGACAATAGGAATAACATCGATATCATATTGATCAAACATCTTGTATGCATCAGGAAGCGTCATCTCTTTGGTACAAGATATGGTTGGTTTATCCATAATATCCATAGCAAGCATGGTATAAGCAAAATCACCAATTTGTAACACTTCTTTTAAGTGTTCAAGTGAGATAAGCCCTGTCAGTTTACCATTTTCACCACGGACGACATAATTGAGGTTATGTTGCTTACTGAATGAGTCAATAATACTTTCGAGCGTTTCTGTCTCATTGACGATAGCTGGTGAACACTCAGTACATACATACTCATTGCCCCAACGGACATCTTTGACACATGAATTCTTTTTGATGTCATCTTCAGTAACGTTAAGACCAACTTCTCCAGCTTTGGTAACGCCGTATTTGACACAAATAGGTCCTACAAGCTGGACGATAAATGTTGTTGCAGTGATAATTAACAGAATTTGTGGTCCGATAGAGTCTGCAAAGTCATTGCCTGCTGCTATGGACAAACCAATGGCGACACCTGCCTGACTGAGCAGACAAAATTTAAGATACTTTTGCACGGTTTTAGGAGCATTTGTTATTTTTGCACCAAACCAAGATCCTATAGCCTTGCCAAGAGTACGTCCTGTGACATAGATGATTGCAAGCAGTCCTAAGAACGGGGTAATAATCCAAATATTGAGCTTAGCACCGACAAGTACAAAGAAGAGTACATAGATAGGTGGGGTAAACTTAGAAATAAGTGAGAATGTAGCGCGAGTCTTTACTGGGGCAAAGTTTACCAGAAAAAATCCTATGGACATTGCAGCAAGGATGTGATCAAGATTGAGCATGTTGCAGATACCGGTACATAAAAACAAGGCACCCAAACCAAATGAAAGAATGCGACCTTCTTCATTCATGAGATTGCGGATAACAAAACTTAAAAGGAGTCCAAAGAGGGAACCTAAAATGATGGATCCAAATATGTCGCGAAGTATTGCAATAAACTGAGCAGAAAATGAAGAAACAGTGCCTCCGAGCAATGGAGCAACAATAGTAGATGCGGTGGCATATAAAATGAGGGCAACTGCATCATCCATGGCGACAATACCATACGTAGTAGTTGTCAAAGGACCTTTTGTGCGGTACTCAACAAGAACATCAGTTGTGGCAGCCGGTGCAGTGGCCGAACAGATAGCACCAAGTATTAAACCTAAGGAGACCGCTCTGGTCAAATCATGGGTAATCAAGTACGTAACGAGAGTGACGGCGATACCAACAATAAAAAAAGGTACAATGGCCTCAAAAAGAAGGATACTGATAAATTGCTTACCGTACTTTTTAATGACATCGATTTTAAGTTCTGCACCAACTAGTATACCGATTAAAGAGAGTGCAATAGTACTGACTGGATTTAACGAGACAATGGTTTCAGGCTCTAAGACACGAAAGCCAGAAGAGCCGATGATGATGCCGATAACAATGTAGCCAACAACTTGAGGAATGTGCAGTTTTTGAAAAAGGCGACCTCCGACTGCACCAAAAAACATAATTAAACCAAATAAAAAGACAATTTGTGTACCCTGTAAATGGGCAAAATGCATTGTCTGTGGCAATAGATTTGCAAAGGGGTCATTCATAATACGAGGTAGTATAACGAAAATCAATTTTTATTGAAAGTATTGCAATCTGTTTGAGGCAAGCTATTCTTCTGTTTTCGTACAAAAGAAGCTCTTTAGAAACGAAAAGATGCTTACAGTTTTTTCTCCGTCACTTTTTTTAGGGAGAATAGTGATTCCTAAAAGTTCCTGAGAAGTTGAAATACTATAGGGGGCGGCAAGTATTTCTAAAGCTTTGAGATAGGTGTCTTTTCCTTCTTTTTCGGATAGTGAGTCTATTTTATTTTTTATATAATCCTTAACTGCAACTATTGCAGTGTCATAATCATCAACAAGAATATACAATTTGATTTTAAATAGTGTTGTCAGTGTTGAAGAAGTACCACCAGCACAGCCATTGAGATGTTCACCTTCGATATAGGTTGGAATATTCATTGAAGCCAAGATACTTCTGATAAACATACAGTCAAACTGTGAGCTTATGTTTAAGAAATGCTGATAAGGCTTGCCCTTGTTTACTTGTTCAAAAAGGGCATCTTCATACTTCGTATAATCAACATTTTCAATTTCTTCTTCAGTCGTATTCATTGAGGGGTGCTCCGGATACACAAGCAGGTGTGTCAGTTATTGGTATTTACAACACTATTTACGCTTTGGATAATGGTTGTTATAAGAGAGGAATACAATTCTTTGGAGACGGATTTATACTCCTCAAAAACAGCGTCATCTTCAAAATAAACATCATTCCAAGACATCATGCCACCAAAGACCCATGCACTTTGACAGGCATCCAAAAGGTACTCAATACTTTTATAGCAAGAAGGAACCAAATCTTTGTGGTAGCCAAATAGTGTTTTTCCCTTTGAGTCTAAAGTAGTCATTGCATTTTTGAAATTGTCTGCAAAAGCAGAGTCGTTTTTTGTAACAGTAAAATGATAGACCTTTTCTAAAGCGGTATAAAATGCATCTATATACTTTTCGTCGGATTCATTGTATAGGGAGCAGTCGCCTGTTTTTACATAGTTGACACCCCAGATTCTGTTGTCAGGGTTATCTTTATCGATAACATTCCAATTGGCAGTCCAGACCGAAACTGCATTTGTATGAGATGATACTAGATTCCATTTTCCACCACCACCGATAAAGGCTGCACTTGTCATTTCATCAAGTCCGTCTTTTGTACTTTTGGGTTGATAGTAAATCGTAAATTGAGTAGGAGTCTCACTCATTTTTTCTAAAAAAAAATTGGGATTATCATATATAAGCTTCGCTTCAAACTTTCCAAGCATGTTTTTTTGTAACTGGGAAAATATAATATGTTTACAATAGTGAGCCGTTGAGTGCTGGAAAAAGTCAGTGATTTTTTCACCTTGCTGGTATGCATTTCCGTATAGGGATAAAGCAATTAATTGTGCTATTGGACCGGTCATAGTGTATGCCCTAATGCAGGTGCTCTCCTTGTATTGCTTTAGACTTTTGTATGTATAATCAAATATATCAGAAGTACAATCGCATATGCAATTGATGTTAATAGAATAACACCTTTATACAGTTCAACACTATGTACGTTGATAGTGATGCTTTGTCCTGCAGGATATATCTGTATGGTGCTGTTTGTGTCCCATGTTACGTATTTAAAAGAGGTATCCTCATCAGAGGTGTCATCTTCTATCCAAATATATGATTTTGGTTCATAAAAAACTTCTTTTCTTAAAAAAGACACAAATTTATTGATTACATATACGCGAAGTCTGCCACTGCCTCCAGAGTAAGCACCGACAGGATAATGATAGGCTTCGCAATACTCAATTTTGTTGGGTGAGTAGCAGGTTTGTATTTTGACTTTATGAGACTCCTCTGAAAACCAGAAGAATGCTCCCATAAAACTGAGTAACACTAATATGCATCCTAAAATGTAAAATCCATAGCCACAGAGAAAGGAGGGGAGATAAAAAAACAGTCTTCCTTTTGTTTTTGGTGTAAATCGTTTACAGGACAGATGTGCTGCAACCAATACCAAAAAAGGAAACGTCATATTTGCTACGGTGGAGTTAAATTCGATATTTGTTGCGAGTATACATAAGAGAAAAAGTCCTAAAAAAAGATTACCACAGTGTATGAGCGTGTTTTTTCTCATGATAAATGATACCAAAGCCCCATTGTAACGATTTTACTTTATTAACTCGCACGTGCCATCGGCGTGGTGTGGCCAGGAGACTTTTGAAAGGTCGCAGTTATTAGAACTAAATACATTTGATAGCTCGGTTAAGGTGGCATCATCTACACTGACAACTGTTGTAATATGGGTTCCGCGAGTTTTGTTATCTATGCGTATATAATCGCCATCGATTGTTATTGTAAAAGTTTCGACTTTGCCCTGAGTCGTATTTTCGACACGAGTATTCCAAAAGTTTTCTTCTGGATTCCATTCTTCATACGCTTTTACCGCTATACCCTCACAATCATACATCGATTCAGATTGTTTGATTATATTCTTGAAATAGATGGTATCTGAATTAGATAATTTGATACCAGCATTAGAAATAACAGTATATCCCCATGCAAAACTATAAGAGGAACTAAATAAATCATCCGTAAACATTTGGGACAGTAGCGTATTGTCAGCACCAACTGCACTTCTGTAGTCGGCAGATTTTGAAAAGAAGGTCTCGTATTTGGCCAGAGTTTGGATATCCTTAGTTTTTAGGATTTCTAAAAAATATGCAGGAATAACCTTTTTTGTTATACCATTATTGCTAATGGTAATGATATGCTCCGGTAATACATTTACGGAATCTACAGGAGTTAACGCATGCACAGGTACAAGATAGTAATTTGCTTTATTATAAAAAAAGGGCCCAATAATTGTATTATTATCTTCAAATGCATCGATAAAACTGGTGATGCAAGTGATTTTCTCGTTTTTCTTTAGTTCTTTTGTCTCATGATGATCTAAATCGATGAGATAACTAAAACAATTATCTGAAAGAATATACGATGCATTTTCGTGGGAATAAATAAAAACTGCACAACATAATAAAACCGTTAGTAGAAATACTCTTTTCAATTTTTTAATCTCCTTTTTTATACTTCCTTAGTGTTTTTCAAATCTTTGTATCAGCTCGATGTTGTACTTATCTGTTTCCGTCAGTAAATTGTCGCTGTAAGCGGGGTTCTTTTTGTACCAGGTGTAGCAGTCCCAGAGCGACTGCAAATCCACGCTTTTGAAAATACGGCCGTGACGAGCGTAAACTGCGTTTCGCATTAAGCGGAGTTGTGCTTTATCCAAATCTTTTAGGTCTGCTTCTGTAAGTTTTGAATCCAGCTTGGAAAACTTTAAGCCGTTGTAGGCAAAGTAATCTTCGGGGCAGTATGCGTTTTTGAGCTGGTCTTGGGTTACGGATTTATCGAGAAGATATCGCTGTGCTGATGGAGACCAATAATAAAACTGTAACTGCGATGTATATGTATCACCAATATAGAAATAATTTTTTATTATAATGCCTCTTTTTTGCTGAACAATACAAAATTGAACATAATAATCAAAATCATTGACAATAGTATTAATCCGATTCTTTGTCCAGTTTATTTTGGAAGCATGATATGGTTCTATTAAATCTGACGAAAAATCTTGATAAACAAACAGATTATAAATTCCGCAATAAATGTCTTCAGTACTGTAGTAAGATAATACCTCTATATTTTCGTCATAATCAAAATCTGCAAAGAAACTGGTCGTTTTTGTATTTACCAGATAGTGAGTCTGTTGTTTAAGTGTATTATTAGTAACTTCATTCAATTTATAGGAATTAAAGTATTCTATTTTTTCCCCATCTGTGTAAAATGTTACTGCCTCTGAATTATTACCTTGCTTTGCAAAACGGGAATCGCAATATGTACAATAATACAAATTTTCTGTTAACTTTCCGCTGCAGAGATATGTCAAATTATTTTCATCGTTAATTAGGATGTTTTTAAATTCGTCAGAAGTTTCTATGTAACTTCTGATATTTTCATCTGAAAAAACATGTGCTACTGTGATAAATGTACCTATGATAACAGATAATATAATTTTCTGGCTGTTCACAATCTGCTCCTATTATATACTGAATACTTTTACAAGGATACCTTTGTACGAAGTTTCCGTTAAAGTGTAGTATAGGTCGCATAGGCTTAAAACTCACGGATTGCACAGGCTAGGCTTGGACTTTTTTTGTCACATCCATGCCAACCTCCGGAAAAAAAGTACAGTTCGTATACCAACGCACCTTCCGTTGGGAATTGTGTGGATGATATATAACGCCACTCGCCAATTTCCTTTCCCCCGCACATGCGCAATGCGGAATCTACAGTTTTTTGATTTATCCACAGCTGATACAATTCTGCAATAGATGGTATATACCAGCCTTTTTCAAAACGGGTGCCGCTGAGATATGTTCCAGG
>JAILIC010000001.1 GCA_024695475.1 Treponema sp. | reverse complement strand
AAAGCTATTGTTATTTCACTCTTATCATCTGATACAATACAGGTAATTTCTGCATCGCCAACTGATGAGCCATATGCATAATGAGCTATATTGATATATATTTCTTCGATTGCTAAATCAAGTTGTCCCAATACAGCTTTTGGACAGGTATCAGGAATATGCTCATGTATAAAGTCGGTAACAACTTGTATATTTTCATCGGTTGCTTTGACTACTTTTGAAGCCATAGAAACTCCTGTACTATACTGAAGCTATGATTCATTATAACACAGAAGTACAAAAGGCAAAACAATAAAATTAACAATACTCAAGCAATACTGTTTTAAAACGCTCCAAACCATCTTCAATTTCTGCATCAGTAATGACTAACGGAGGTAAAAATCTAACAGTATGCTCACCTGCAGTCGAAACACAGAGACCTTTCTTCATACAGTTCACTTCAATATCAAATGGTTTTATTTTTGGAACGATTTCGATACCAATCATCAACCCCTTACCACGAATATCCTTTACGATAGGTAAGTTCCAAGCTGCAACCGTTTTTTTAATTTTTTCTCCAGCATCGACAACACGTTGCAAAAAAGCCTTATCAGATAATGTCTTTAAAACAACAAGACCAGCAGCACATGCAAGAGGATTGCCTGCAAAAGTTGACTGATGATCACCTGCTACAAATACCTTATTGGCATTTCCTCTAAATAAACAAGCTCCCATTGGAATACCACCAGCAATACCCTTAGCCAAAGTAACAACATCAGGGGTAAAACCGAGTTGTTCACAGGCCAATACTGTACCTGTCCGTCCCATACCAGTCTGTACCTCATCAGCCATAACAAGAGCACCAGCTTTTCGAGCAGCTTGAGCAGCAGCCTGCACCCATTCTGGATCAAGCAAATTTACACCACCCTCACCTTGAATGCACTCTACAAACAAAGCTGCAGTCGTATCATCAAATGCCTTTTGTAACGCATCCCAATCATTTGCCTTAATTGTTTTAAAACAAGGTACATAAGGAGCAAAACAATCAGGATGGAATTTATCCTGACCAGTTGCTGTCAAAGTTGCGATAGTACGTCCATGGAAAGACTGCTCCAATGTATAAATGACACGACGTTTTTCACCACCATGCAACCACCCATATTTACGAGCCAGTTTTATGGCAGCTTCATTTGCTTCGGCACCAGAGTTGCCGAAATATCCACCTTCAAAACCCGTCATTTTGAGTAATAAAGAAGCAAACTCAAGTCCTACATCAGAAAGATAATAATTTGAAATATGAATTTCTTTGGCAACCTGCTCTGAAACCGCTTTTACTAAGGGCTCATAATTATGTCCCAAACAATTAACACCAATACCAGCAATAAAATCTATGTATTTATTTCCTACACTATCATAAAGTGTTGCACCATTACCTTTAACTAAGACAGTATCAAAACTACCATAATTATTAACAATTACTTTTTCCATGTTATTATCATCCCTTCATCTAAAATATCATTGTTCCAATACCACGTTCACTAAACATTTCAATAAGCAATGAATGAGGAACTCGCCCATCAATTATATGAGTACGAGGGACTCCACCTCGTAATGCAATCATACAACACTCAACTTTAGGAATCATACCACCTGCGATCGTTCCATTCTCGATTAACTGAGGTACTGTAGGCATGGGAATACGAGGAATTAAAGAAGCCGGATCATGTATATCCTTTAGAACGCCAGATACATTTGTCAACTGCACAAATTTTTCTGCCTTAAGAGCTACTGCTATTTTTGCAGCCGCAGTATCAGCATTTATATTATACCGATTGACATCCCCTTGTTCTCCTACAGCAACAGTAGATATAACCGGAATAAATCCATCATTAATCAGTGATGAAACAATTTCAGGGTGAACTTCAATAACTTCACCAACAAACCCCAAATCGAGTCCGTCTTTATCTATTTTCTTTGCACGGAGCAATCCAGAGTCTACACCACTTAATCCTACTGCACGACCACCTTCTTGTAATAAGAGGCCAACAATATCCTTATTAAGTTTACCAGTAAGTACCATCTGAACAATTTCCATTGTTTCAGAATCAGTATAACGAAGACCATTGACAAACTTACTTTCTTTGCCAACTTTCTCCAACATCTTATTTATCTCAGGACCACCACCATGGACCAAAACGACATGTATACCTATAGTATGTAACAAGACAATGTCTTTCATAACAGCCATCTTAAGCTCTTCATTAAGCATTGCATTGCCACCATATTTAACGACAACAATTTTCCCAACCCACTGTTTAAAATACGGCAAGGCCTGTATCAAAACATCAGACCAATGCTCATTATCCAGCAGTCGTCCACGGTTTTTATCTTTTTGTACTTCCAGTTCTTCCATTATGTTCTATAATCTCCATTTATCGTTACATAACTATAGGTGCAATGTGCAAAGGCAGCGGTATGATACACATAAATCTTGGTACCATGCTTTGCTTTATCACAACAGATTGTGCTATTTCTGTACCGATGTTATCACAAGCTATAAAGGAAACCGTACAGGGAACCTAT
>JAILIC010000078.1 GCA_024695475.1 Treponema sp. | reverse complement strand
ATCAATACCGCTTAAAATAGAACAGTTGCAATAGTTGTAAATATATAGTACAACATATTAATTTTTAGTGACTGTATACACATTTATGGAGATGAATAAGACGATGGAAGGAATTCCTTTACGTGAAAAATATGGAAAATATTTTGGTATGATGAGTTCTATATCAAAGGCTGCAGCAAATATTGATGCAACTAATGTATACGAACCGGCTAATCCAGACGCCAGAAAAATTATGAATATCATGCTGGACGAAAATATTCTTCCTCAATCACATCTGGCAAATATCGAAAACTTTAAAGCCTTTTATGATGCCATTACACACGGTGCTCACGGTCTCATTTTAATGGAACACTTTAGCAATTTGGATTTACCAGCATTGATCTATCAGCTGGAACGCTGTGGTGAGCCTTGGGGGCCAGATTTGGCTTCACGCATCGTTGCCATTGCCGGAATGAAGCTTAATGAAGAAAATCCAATGGTACGTGCATGGGCAGAAGGTTTTTCTCGTGTTGTCATTTATCCAAGTCGCAGTTTGCATAAAGTGGAAAGTGATTCCACATTGACTGAAGAACAGATAAAAGAAGAAGAAAAACGTTCCCGTTCAATCAATCTAGCTGCAATGCGAGCTATGGAAAAATGTAAACGCAACGGACAGGCAATATTGGTATTTCCGGCAGGAACACGCTATCGACCAGGAAAGCCAGAAACTCGCCGTGGTTTGCGTGAAATAGACAGCTATTTACGATTGTTTGATACATTATTGCTTGTTTCAATTAACGGTAACTGCTTACGCCTTAATCCAGACAATACAGAAGATATGTTGGCAGACTTGGCAACACCAGATGTTATCATTCAGGCTGGCAGTGCTTTAATCAACACAAAAGAATTTAGAAACAACATACTTAGCAACTTACCACCTGACACAGAAGACCCAAAACAGGTCGTTGTAGATAAAGTAATGGAATTACTTGAAAAACAGCACGATCAGTTTGAACCAGAGTATCAGCGTTTAATAGCAGCTCTTTAAGCAGTTTTAGATACTTTTGTATTAGCAATCCGTATGACAATACAACGTCATACGGATTTTTTTTGAGCTTTATTACTCAGTGTAGTTCCAAAGTTCGGTATCGGATGTCGATACTGACTGTGCCCCAACCTGAAGTATTTTTGAGACAATTTCTCTAGACTTTATAAGTCCCCCACCAATGATCATCTTTTTTTCTTTTACCCATGCGACCGTTTCAGGAATAATAGTAAGTACAATTCCTGGGAGTATTTCAAGAATATCGATGGAAGCGTCACAACAAATCTTTTCAAGACTATCCAGTGTTTTAGAGTCAAGAAGAAAGATTCTTAGAATGGTCATAAATCCAAGACTTTTTGCATATTTGAGAATATTTTGTTTGGTAGAAATAATACCATCTGCAGCAGTTTTATTTTTGATATAGTCTACTGAGGACTTACTATTAGACAAGCCTTCGACTAAATCCATGTGAACAAATACTGTTTTATCTGCTTTTTTTAAAGCTGCAACATAATCTGGCAGTGACAGTAATGTTCCAGACAGCAAGAATACTACTTTACAGCTACTTTGCAAACAATTGGTCAAATCTGTTTCATTACGTACTGCAGCAACAATGTTGGTATTCTTTAAAACCTCCATCATGTTTATATACCCCTTGTTTTGTATACATGTGGTTTTAACCTATCACCGAATACCAGAATTGTCAAACTATGCGATAGTATCAAATGGTTGATTTTACAGAGTAAAAAAACTGTTATTGGTAAAGAGCTTCTGGTATCTTGATAGAGAACCTTCCAGATGTTGTATGCAGATTTTTTTAGCTGCTTCAAAATTGTCGGCGAGTAAGAAATCGATTATCTGGATGTGTTCATCTCGTGCCACTTTATCCATGTGTGTATTTGATATTGATGAGAGGGCTCTCATACGTTGACTTTGACACATGAGTATTTCTTCAGTGTTGATGAGTACTTTATTTTGTGTGCACTGTGCCAGATATAAGTGGAATTCAGAATCTAAATCCTGTCCGTCCGAAGTTGAAGAAATCATCTCGATGTTGTTAAAGGCATTTTTAAATGCAAGTAGTTTCTCTTTGTCAACTTTACCTTTGATCCGTTCGATGGCAAGTGGTTCAAGTGTTTTACGGATATCATAGATGTCGATGATATCTTTTACTTGGATATAAGAAACGGTGATGCTTCTGCGTGCGATGATATTGACAAGTCCCTCTTCTGACAGTTTTACGAGAGCTTCTCTTATCGGGGTGCGACTTATTTGTAAGATCTGAATATATTCTTTTTCATCGATGATACTACCAGGTTTGATAGCACCGGTAATAATCTCTTTTTTGATATGCTTATAGGCTTTATCTTTGAGACTTTGAGATGTATGTACTTCTTCTTGTTCCATAGAAGCTCCTTCAAGTATGGTTGGAATAAGACAAGTATATAGGACAAGCTATAAGTTGCTGTCATGTTACCTATAAAAAACTTGACACCTGTATATAACGGACTTAAAATATCTGTAATATATCACTAATATATTACAGATATTTTAAAATGTAAATGTAGTGAAATGCGTATGTTGCCAAAAAGGAGGACAGTATGAAAAAAATTGTGATGTTTGCTGCGGCTCTCGTTGCTGCTGCAACTGTATTTGCTGGTGGAGCAAAAGATGCTGGTGCTAAAAAAGTTGAGATTCTTATTGGATATGAAAACAATCCAGGAGAACCAATTGATTTGGCATGTCAAAAATGGAAGGAATTGGTAGAAAAAAATAGCAACGGTACTATGAAGGTAACATTGTACCCATCAAGCCAGTTGGGATCAAAAGATAACATTATTGATCAGGCTGTTAATGGTGATGCTGTTATTACTCTTGCAAACGGTGCTTTTTTCCAAGATCGTGGTGTTAAGGATTTTGGTGTAGTATTTGCTCCATATTTGTTCCAGAAATGGGAAGACTTTGATAAATTGTTGGCCAGTGACTGGTGGAAACAGAAGAGCAAAGAACTTGAAACACAGTGCAACCTCAAGATTCTTACAGCTTGGCATTATGGTGCTCGCCATACTATTACAAAGACTCCTGTATCACATCCAGCAGATTTAAAAGGAAAAAAGATCCGTGTTCCAAATAATGTAATGCAGGTAAAGGGAACCTCAGCTATTGGAGCAACACCTACACCTATGGCTTTGGGTGAAGTATATACTGCTTTGCAACAGGGTGTTATCGATGGTCTTGAAAATCCACTTCCAGTTATCTTGAATGGTGCTTTCCAGGAAGTTGCTAAGTATCTTATTCTTGATGGACACATCCTTGATGAAACCTGTTGGGTTATGGGTACAAAGTTCTTTAACACATTGAGCCCAGAGCAGCAGAAGATTTTGATTGATGCTGGTAACGAAGCTGGCGCATTTAATAACCAGATTCTTGAACGAACAACGACTGAAGCTTTGGAAGCTCTTAAAAAAGCTGGTGTAATTGTAACAGAAATTGATAAGGCAGAGTTTGAAAAAGCTTCTGAATCATTCTACAACGATCCAGAAATTAAAAAGATGTGGTCACCAGACTTGCTTGAAACAATGCACAAGATTGTAAAATAACACTTTTATAGTAGTGTGGGCTGTCTCGAAAGGGAGGCAGCCCATATCGTTTATGCAAGTATACATGGGAATTTTAAAAACTTCGTTTTTTAAAGTTTTCCTTGCCCTTAAACAACTTGATATCCAATCCGGTGGTAGTTAAATGAATAAATTACATATAAAAAAAGTACTATTAAACCTAGATACCTTATTGTCTGCAATTGCCTTAGTAATGATTATCCTTGTGACATTTATAGGGGTAATAGCACGATATATTTTATCAAAACCTTTTGCATGGGAAGAAGAGGTTCAGCTGGGGCTTATTGTTTGGGTTGTTTTTTTGGGTGCACGATATGCCTTTATTACAGGAAATCATCCAGCTATCGATATGATAGTCGAGCTGTTTCCAAAAAAGTTTAAAAACATTGTAACAGTGGTAATTACGATTATAGCTGTTGCTGTTCTCTTATATACAGGATTTCAAGGGTTAAAGTATGTACTTCAAATGTTACATACTCATCGTGGAACAAATATGTTGAAGATTCCCTATTCATTGATTTATGCACCACTTCCAATCGGGTGTGTGTTGATGTCTGGTCAGATGATTGTAAATACCATGCAAAAAATAAAATCTAAAAATATTCAGGAGGTACAGTAATGTCAACTTCCATTATAGCTATAGCTGCTGCGGTTCTTTTGGTTTTACTGTTTTTTAATGTACCTGTCTTTATATCGATTCTTGCAGGGTCTGTAACTTACTTCTTTTTGACAGGTGGATCGTTGGCAACAATATTTGGTCAGCGAGTATTAGCTGGTGTTGAAAGTATTCCTTTGCTGGCTATTCCTTTCTTTGTTGGAGCAGGTGTCTTCATGAACTATTCTGGGGTAACCAGACGTATCATGGACTTTTGTAATCTTATTATTGGTAAAAAACGTGGAGGTTTAGCTCAGGTTAACGTCTTGCTGTCTACGCTTATGGGTGGACTTTCTGGTAGTAATCTTGCGGATGCTGCAATGGAAGCTAAAATGCTTGTGCCAGAAATGGAAAAAAAAGGTTTTTCAAAACCATTCTCAACAGTTGTAACCGCAATGTCCTCCATGATAACACCATTGATTCCGCCTGGAATCGCAATGATTTTGTATGGTTC
>JAILIC010000092.1 GCA_024695475.1 Treponema sp. | reverse complement strand
AGTCGATAGAGATTTATGATAGATGTACAGCGGCTTGATGGCAAAAAGTATTGGATTAATCCTCATATGATAGAAAGTATGGAACAAAATCCTGATCTTACGCTGACAATGTTGTCTGGAAAAAAAATCGTCGTAAAGGATACTCCTGACGAATTGATACATAAAATAATTTCGTATCGACGTAAAATTGGTATAGAAGCTCAAGAGGTCTAAAATGGATATAGCAAGTATTATTGGTATTGTGGGTGGTGCTGCCATGATTGTTATGTCAGTTGTAACATCCGGTGGTTCCTTGATGGGTATCATTGATATCCCGTCTGTGGCTATGACTGTAGGTGGTTCTTATTTTGCCATCTTCATCGCTGCTCCTCTTAAACAGGCTCTTGGACTTTTTAAAGTTATGGGTAGGGCTTTTAAGATACCAGATTTTGGTGAAAAGAAAATCGTCGAAAATCTGGTTGCCTTGTCAGAAAAAGCTCGACGTGAAGGTATTCTTGCATTGGAAGATGGACTTGATGACCTTGAAGATAAGTTTATGCAGACAGGTCTGCGACTTGTTGTTGATGGTACTGATGGTGCTGTTATTCGTGCAATTCTTGAAAATGAAATGAACCAAATCGAAGGACGCCATATGTCCTGGATTAACATTGTTAACCAGTGGGCTGGTTTTGCTCCTGGTTTTGGTATGATGGGTACCGTTGTAGGTTTGATTGGTATGTTGAACAACTTGGAAGATAAGTCTTCTTTGGGTCCTAACATGGCTGTTGCTTTGATTACTACTTTGTATGGATCTATGCTTGCTAACTGGTTGATCACTCCTTTTTCTCAGAAACTCCTTGCCCAGAATGCTACAGAAATGAGATCAAAGGAAATGGTTTTGGAAGGTGTTCTTGCTATACAGGCTGGTGAAAACCCGCGTATTATGGCACAGAAGTTGTTAACATATCTTGATCCTGCTGATAGAAAGGCAATTGAGTCAGAAGTACTGAAGGACTAAGCAATGGGAAAGTCTAAGGAACCAGAGAAACCGTCCAGTGCGTGGCAGGGTACATATGGTGATATGATTACCTTGATGTTGTGCTTCTTTGTTATGTTGTACAACCCGTCTGAGACTGATGTGTCTCAGTTACAACAAATGGCAGCTGCAATGCAGCAGGAAGTTACGACACCGGCAGATACACCTGCGGCTGTTGCTGGTAATGGTGGTGGTATAGCAGGTCTTGGTAATAGTGTTAGTGCACTTCCATCTCTTGAGCGTGGTATGTTTTTGGGACCGACTCGCCGTAAGGCAGTCAGTTTGTTTGCACCAGATGTTCATACAAACCGTATTACTATTACGAGCGATGAACGTGGATTGGTTATAACATTGGTAGCTGATTCCTTTTTTGAGGAAGGTAGTGCCGAATTAAATATAAATGATACAAGAGATACGTTGTTACGTCTTGCATCATTTTTTGATTCTGAGGAAATGCATGATCGTCGATTCAGAATTGAAGGTCATACGGATTCAACTCCTGTACCTGATGATTCTGTATTTCCAAGTAATTGGGAGCTTTCAGCTGCACGCGCTGCAAATGTTCTCCATTATTTGGCTGATTTTGGTGTAGACGAAAATCAGTTTTCTATTGCTGGCTACGCTGATACCCGCCCTCAGTTTGATAATTCAACAGAGGAACAGCGGGCATATAACAGACGTGTGGATATAATAATTCTGGACGAAGGACATTTTTAATGATACTATTACAGAATAGAAAATATTGTAATGTAATCAAAAAGTGGAGGCTTGTATATGGCAGATAATGACAGCATTAACATTGAAGAAGATGGCGCTGGTTCTGCGGCCCCTGCTCCTAAAAAGGGTGGAATGGGAGGCTTGATTCCTGCATTACTGAAATGGATAGCCATCGGTGTTGGCGCAATAATCTTAATCGTGACTGTTGTTATCATTACGATGAAGGTTTTGGGTGGCAATGCCTCAGCTACAACTGCTATTCCTATCAGTGAAGAATATACTGGAAAACGTGAAATACTTGACTGGTACACTTCTTTGGGTACTATCCGTGCAAAAACCAGTGATGCGATTCCAGCAAGTGTTACTGTTGAAGTCGTTTTAGGTTATAAACAGGCGGATAAGGCAACTGCTACAGAAATTACCGGTCGTACTATTGAGTTAAAGGACTTTTTGCGTCGTTACTTTACTGAAAAGGCTGCAGAAGATCTTAAACCTCAGAATGAAGAAAAATTGCGTATTGAAATTCGTAACGCAATTAATGATGATATTTTGAGTACATCTAAAATTAGAGATGTCCGTTTTTTACAATTTGACGTAGTAGGACAATAAACTCATGAATGAAGTTCTTTCGCAGGATGAAATAGACCAGCTTCTTACCGCTATCAGCTCAGGTGAAACTGATACTGATGACTTTAAGCCTGTTAGTGATACTCGCAAAATCAAGATTTATGATTTTAAGCGTCCGGATAAGTTTTCTAAGGAACAGATTCGTACGGTTTCTATCATGCATGAAACATTTGCGCGTCTTACTACAACCAGCCTTTCAGCTCAGCTGCGTAGTCTAGTTCATGTTCACGTCGCATCTGTAGATCAGCTTACCTACGAGGAATTTATTCGCTCTATACCGACTCCAACAACGCTTGCTGTTATTAATATGGATCCGTTGAAGGGTAATGCTGTTCTTGAAATAGATCCGACTATTACATTTTCGATGATTGACCGTTTGTTTGGTGGTAAAGGCGCTACAACAGGTAATAAAAATCGTGACTTAACGGATATCGAGCAGTCGGTAATGGAAGGCATTATTGTTCGTATCCTTGCCAATATGCGCGAGGCATGGACTCAGGTTATTGACTTACGCCCTCGTCTTGGTCAGATAGAAACCAATCCTCAGTTTGCCCAGATTGTTCCACCAACAGAAATGGTTGTTTTGGTAACTTTGGAAACAAAGGTTGGTGAAGAAGAGGGTATGATTAACTTTTGTATTCCATATCTTACCATCGAGCCAATTATTTCTAAATTGTCATCACAGTTCTGGTTTTCTTCGGTACGTCGAAGCTCTACAACCCAGTACTTGGATACCTTAAAAGAAAAATTGTCTACTGTTGATATGGATGTCGTTGCAGAAATTGGTTCAATACAATTACCAATTCGTGATGTACTGGCTTTGCAGGTTGGAGATGTCGTTCGTCTGTCAAATATCAGGGTGGGCGATCCTCTGACACTTAATATCGGTAATAAACCTAAATTTAACTGTCAGCCAGGTGTTGTCGGAAAGAAAATGGCTGTTCAGATTACTGGCAAACTTGCCGAAGATGAAGAAGATGAATTTGAAGAATTATCCGTAGAAGGAGATGAATCTGTATGAGTGATGGTGCTATTTCTCAAGCTGAAATTGATGCTCTGCTTTCTGGTGCCGGTGGAGGCTTGGATGACGGTATTGGAGCGGGCGCTGCTCCAGCACCAACAGGTGGCATGAGTATTGATGTTACCAATTTAAATACATTCGCTGGAAAATTAAAGGATCCTCTTGCGGATAACCTTTCTAAGATGACAGGTGCAACTTTTACCAGTGGCAATCCTGTTGTTGAAGTACTTAACATAGATACATTAAAATCAAAATTACCAGATTCTTTTGTGACGGTTGCTGCTGATTATTCCAATGCACTTTCTGGATATCATCAGTATTTTTTAACACCTGAGTTTGGTAAAAAATTGACAAGCCTTATGACTAAGGAAGAAAACGCAGAGCTTGATGATATGGCTTTGTCTGTTATCTCCGAGGTTGTTTCAAAACATACTGGTTCAGAAGTAGATGAACTGGATAAAACAGGAAAGTTACACAGTACAGCTTGTAATCCTGCAGAAGCAAAAAATGCTACAAAAGATGATGCACGTTATCCAAGTGGTGATTTTGTATGTTTTAACTATCCAGTTACTGTTGATGGTCAGGAGTATACCCTGTGGGAGGTCGTTGAGGAAAATGCTGCTATTGGTATTGGCAAGGCATTAGCACCGGCTGCTCCAGAACCATCAAATGGTGCGCTTTCTGCTGCTGATTTAGCTAGCTTGGCAGGTACTGCTCCTGCAGGTGCTGCTCCTGCAGGTGCTGCTCCTATGGGTGGTATGAATATGAATATGGGCGGAGGCATGATGAATATGGGTAATATGATGCAACCAACAATGAGTGCTCCTAATGTACAGTCTCTGCAGTTCCCTAACTTACAGGGTAGTCCTGCAGCACAGCAACAGGGAAATATCGGTCTGATCATGGATGTTTTCATGGAAATGACCGTAGAACTTGGACGTACCAAAAAACAGATAAAAGATATCCTCGGTATGGGTGAGGGTACCATTATCGAATTGGATAAGCTTGCTGGTGAACCTGTTGATATTCTTGTTAATCATAAGCCTATCGCTAAAGGTGAAGTTGTTGTTATTGATGAAAACTTTGGTGTTCGTGTAACAGAAATTCTATCGCCAATGGAAAGAGTCAATACACTGCACTAAAGTAAACTTTTTAAACGGGTGGGGGATAAAAAGTGAACTTTTCGCATTGTACTCAGCGGGTGGTGTGTTTTGCCCTTGTACTGAGTTTTTTTGTGTGTAATGTCGGAGTTTCGCAGTCTTCGACGACACGTCTTAATGAATCTTCAATACAGTTGCAGGATGCTCAAAGAGTCGATTCTTCTTCAATAGATGAATCGACGTTGTCGTTTTCTCCTGATAGTCCTGCTGCAAATCCGACATTTAAACAGACCTCAGGGATCGGTATTTTAATTCGTATGATATTGGTTCTGGCGGTTGTCATTTTTTGTGTCTATGCTGTGCTTCGTTTTATGCGTTCTGGTTTAACGCAGGCTTCGGATAATGATCCTTTTTTACGTCGAGTTGCTTCACTTTCTTTGTCTCCTGGTAAATCAATTCAGATTGTAACCTTGCTGGAAAATGCCTATATCATTGGTGTGACAGACAATGCCGTAAATCTTATCGGACAGGTACAAGATAAGGAATTGGTTGATGCTATGAATCTGTATGCTGATAAACATACTAAAAATGATAAGCCTCGAACCTTTAATGATATATTGTCTTTGTTTATGAATAATTCTCAAAGTGGTACTACCGTATTTGGAGATTCTGCTAAGAATGCTTCTGAGCTTATTAAGCGTCAGCGTGATAGGCTTCGCTCTCATGGAGAAGAATGATGCAAAAACGAAAGCTCTTTAGTATTATTCTTGCTGCTTGTGTGTGTATTTTACCAGCTGCATCTCAATCTCAATCCTTTCCTAATGGAAGTACAAGCGGTACGATGGAGATGAATAGAACGGTTCAGCCGATTACTGTACCAAATGTCAATCTTACAGTGACCAATCCTTCTGATGGACGTGAAATGGCATTTTCAGTACAAGTACTTGTATTGTTGACGGTACTGTCCCTTGCACCAAGCCTTTTGATTTTGCTTACCTGCTTTTTACGATTTTCGATTGTTCTTGATTTTATAAAACGTGCATTGTCTTTACAGCAGGTTCCACCGACATCTGTATTGAATGGTATTGCCTTCTTTATGACCCTGTTTGTGATGTGGCCTACGATTAATCGTGTGTATACCGATGCTTTTCAGCCATTGTCGCGGGGTGAAATTACGATAGAAGAAGCGTATCACGAAGCAGAAACTCCGATTCGTTTGTTCATGTATGGTCAGATGAGGGATAATACCGACAATATCAAGATGTTTATGTCGATGGCAAAATTACAGCGTCCTAATACGTTGGCTGATGTCCCTACTTATATCTTGATTCCTGCATATATTTTGCATGAGCTGACAGTTGCGTTTAAAATAGGTATTTTGTTGTATATTCCTTTTATTATTATAGATATGGTCGTTGCAAGTGTCTTGATGTCTATGGGTATGATGATGTTGCCCCCTGTTCAGATATCTATGCCATTTAAACTGATGTTGTTTGTTTTGGTTGATGGTTGGGGCTTGTTGACGCAGCAACTGTTTAATTCTGTAGTGGGAGGTTGATGATATATGTCTGTTGGCGAAATTGTTTTTTTGATGCGCAGTGGTATTTTTCAAGTGTTTATGCTTGCTTCTCCTGTTCTCGGTTCTGCATTGGTTATTGGTTTGATAGTTGCTATTTTTCAGGCAACAACTTCTATTCAGGAACAGACTTTAACATTTTTACCAAAAATGCTGATCATGCTTGGCGTCTTGGCATTGTTGGGTGGCTGGATGTTTACTAGTCTTGCGGGGTTTACGGTTAATTTGTTTTCACAAATCCCGGCTATGGCGCGTTAAATAATAATTGTAATTTGTGCCTATGACGATGCTTGATCTGCTGGTCACTAATGCTCCCATTTTTTTATTGGCAGCAGTCCGTTGTTTTGCTTTACTCATGACATTGCCATTGTTGAGTATGAGGAGTGTTTCTCGTGTTGCAAAAGTGGCTTTGGCAGGGTATATGGCGTATATTGTACTGCCACATGTAAATTATACGGCCTATAGTGCTTATTTACTTGCCAGCGGTAATTTTTCTATTGAGTATCTCTTGTGTCTCATTGGTGAAGCCTTAATAGGCATTATTATGGGCTTTTACATTTCTGTTATATTTTCAGCCTTTAGTACGGCAGGGCAATTTTTTGCCTTTCAGATGGGTTTTAGTGCTTCTGAAGTCTATGATGCATTGTCACAGGTAGAAAATCCATTGATGGGACAATACCTTAACTTGATTGCGATGCTCATATTCCTGCAGTCTAAATGGTTTCAATTGCTATTTATGAAAGGTTTGGTGTCTTCTTTTGAGTCTGTTGACATTTTTGGAGTACTCAGTGGCAGTCAGCGTCTTGCCCAATTTATGATGTCAGGTTTGACTGATTTGTTTGCTGATGCACTTATTATATCATTGCCATTGATGGGTACACTGTGTCTTATTAGTGTTTGCATGGGTATTCTTTCTAAGGCTGCTCCGCAAATGAACTTGTTGTCTGAGGGGTTTCCGCTTATGACTAGTTTGTCGTTTATCCTTCTAACAGCATTGATGCCTGACTTGTGTGACTTTTTTATCAGTGCTTTTGAAACTGGATTTGGTAAACTTTCATTGTTACTTTCCCAGTTGTCAGGAGGTGGATTGTGAGTCAACTTATTGATTTACAGTGGTTTGCTGCCGAAGATGAAGGCCGTACTGAGGAACCAAGTGAGGTAAAATTAGATAAGGCCCGTAAAGAGGGACGTGTTGTAAAAAGTCAGGAACTGAATAGCGCTTTGGTGTTGTTCTTTACGGTAGTTGTTCTGTTGATTTTTGGAAAGTGGATGTTAAAGGAATTAGCATTGGTAATGATTTATTTTTTTACCCGATGTACTTCTGCTCAGTGGGACAATCCGTATTTTGCTTATGTCTGTGCTCGTTTCTTTTTGCGTATTGTATTTCCTATTGCATTTATCGGTAGCGTTGCCGGTGTGGTGGCAAATATAGCTCAAAATCGTGGTTTTATATTTAGTACTAAACCAATTGAGTTTCAGTTTTCAAAAATCATACCTCGCTTTGGACAGTATTTTAAAAAGACTTTGTTTTCATTTGAGGGTGGCTTTAATGTGGTAAAGTCTCTCGGAAAAGTTGCAATCATTATTGCTGTTTCGTATGCTATTCTTCGTAATAATGTGATACCGGCAATTCCGTTTTCGACAGATGCAGTACCGCAGGTAAGACGAGTTCCGCCAATAATAGCTTTGTTAAAAATTGGTAATATTCAAGGTAGCCTTTCATTGATTGCAAGCTTGGCTGTTCGATTGTTGGCTACAGCCGCTATTATATTCCTTGTTATTTCAATTCCTGATTATTTTGTACAAAAACATCAGTTTATAGAATCTATGAAAATGACAAAACAGGAAGTAAAAGACGAATATAAAGAGATGGAAGGAGATCCTGAGGTAAAGAATCATCTAAAACAGGCTCAGCAGCAGTTGTTGCAACGTAATATGCCACGTGCTGTTGCAGAGTCTGATGTCGTTATTACTAACCCTACACATTTTGCAGTTGCACTTAAATATGATCCTGCTGTTTCTGATCAGTCTCCGCAAGTGACGGCAAAAGGGGCTGACGAAATGGCCCAGGCAATAAAACGTGTTGCTCGCGAAAATGATATTCCTATTGTAGAAAATCGTCCTTTGGCTCGAGGACTCTATGCAGACACAAATATTGGTGATATAATACCTGAAGCGTATATTAGGGCAATTGTAACCGTATATACACAAATCGACTATTACTCAAAGAAAAAGTAGCTTGCTAGTGGGTGGGACTGATGGCAAACGAATCAAAAAGTGTTTTAAAAGTTATTCAGGATAATATTGTTGCAGTTGGTGCAATCGTTGTTATCCTTATGCTTATTATTCCGTTGCCAACTGTTATGCTTGATTTATTCATGGCAGTAAATCTTGCAATGGCTATCGTTGTCCTGCTGACTGTTCTTTATACACCTAAAGCATCGCATTTTTCTTCTTTTCCTCGTGTCATATTGTTTTTGACATTGTTCGGTCTCGGTATAAACGTTTCTTCAACTCGATTGATTTTGTCGTTGGGAATGCGTTTTGATGGGCGTATGGTTCGTGCTTTTTCTACCTTTGTAGTTGGAGGTGGGAGTGGTAATCAAGGACTTGTCGTTGGTATGGTTATTTTTATCATACTGATTGTTATCCAGACGGTCGTTATTACAAAAGGCGCGACACGTGTTTCTGAAGTTGCAGCTCGTTTTTCTTTGGACTCCATGTCTCAAAAAATGTTCGCGGTTGACAATGAGTTAAACTCTGGTGCGATTACCGAAGAACAGGCACGGGCACGCCGTAAAGATATCCAGCGTGATAGTGACTTTTACTCAGCTATGGACGGTTCTTCTAAGTTTGTATCTGGTAATGTTAAAGCTGGTATTTTTATTACGGTAATAAACCTGCTTGCGGGTCTTATTACCGGCATGGTATTGCGACATGAACCTTTTGCTAATGCTTTGACCAATTATTGTCGTCTGACAATTGGTGATGGTTTGTTGAGTCAATTGCCTTCGTTGCTTTTGTCTTTTGCAACCGGCCTTATTGTTACTGGTAGCAATGCGGAAGAACCGTTGTCAGATCAATTGCAACAGCAATTCACGATTTCTGGTCAAATCTATTGTATCGGTGGTGGTGCAATGGGGTTGCTGGGATTGGTTCCTGGTATGCCATGGTATATCTTGGTACCGCTTGGTGGAGTGAGTATTGCCATTGGTATGTCTCTTATCCGCATGGAAAAGACTCGTAAAGAAAAAGCTGCTATTGCGGCGGCACAAGCAAAGACTCAAGGACAAAGCGGTGGAAGTCCAGAAGATGTTAGCCCTGTAGTTCCACTGGATCCTCTTTCTTTGGAACTTGGGTATGCACTTATCCCGCTTGTTGATAAAGAGAAAGGTGCAGAATTGCTTGAAAGAGTTACCCGTATACGGCGTGAGGCTGCATTAGATTTAGGTCTTGTGGTTCCTCGTATTCGTATTATTGATAATATGACACTTGATCCAAGTGAGTATTGCTTTAAAATCCGTGGTATTGATGTCGGCAGAAGCAAGATTCGTCTTGGCTATTATATGTGTATGAATACGGGTGCTGTTGTTAACGAAATTAAAGGTGATGAAACTCGCGATCCTGCTTTTGGAATGCCAGCTATTTGGGTACCAGAGTCTCAGAGGCAGGAAGCTGAGAGCTCCGGATATGCTGTTGTTGATCCGCCGACAATTATAGCTACACATCTTACCGAGATTATTCGCTCTCATGCAGCGGAAATCTTGGGACGTCAGGAAGTATCTGCAATTATCACCAAGATTAAAGAAACTAATCCTGTCGTTGTCGATGAAGTTATTGATAACTGCAAGTTTACGTATGGTGAAATCGAAAAAGTATTACAAGCGTTACTTCGTGAACAGGTTTCTATACGTAATATGGTTGCCATTCTTGAGACGTTGGCAAATTATGGACCAATTACCCATAATACTTGGACATTGGTTGAAAAGGTTCGAGAGGCTTTGGGATTACAGATTTGTCTGCAGTATGTAGATGAAGATCGTCGATTGGCTGTAATGAATTTGTCGCAGTCTCTGTCTGAAAAAATCCTGCAGCATAAGGTAGAACCTCCTGACGGTTCTTTGCCATTTGTTGCCTTTGATCCTGTTGATGGTCGAAGGTGGATAAAGACAGTTAGCGATGCTTTTGCAGCTATGCAGGGTAAAAATTACCGACCTGTTATTGTGTGTGCTGCAGAAGTACGGCAACTGGTAAAGAATTCAACAGAGAGAGAACTTCCTGGCTTAGTTGTTCTCTCTATAAATGAAATTATGGCAGCGGGTAATGCCATAGAGCTAGAGTTTATTGGTGATATAAAAGACGAAACTGGAGATAGATAATTCATGTACGGATCAGACAAGGGTGCTCCTGTTCAGCGATTGACAGGGCAAACTTACGAAGAATGTAGAAAAAGACTCTATGATCAATACGGCGAGGATTACGAGATTGTAAATCGTCATACAGTATTACGACCTGGGTTTCTTGGATTATTTCAGAAAGAGCAGGTTGAG
Organism: Treponema sp.; assembly: GCA_024695475.1. Lineage (GTDB taxonomy): Bacteria > Spirochaetota > Spirochaetia > Treponematales > Treponemataceae > Treponema_D. The sequence continues at coordinate 20,586 of JAILIC010000092.1, read as the reverse complement.
GTTTCGTATATTGTAAAGTTAAATCGTGGTAACGTTGCTAATGCACGTTTGTATACAAAACCTACGTCTGGTGCCCAAGAAATAAGCGAGTGGCAACGAAATAGAGATGAAATATTACGTACTACTGGTGCAAGTATTTCATCGTTGCAACAAGCTGCCGTCCTGGATCGTAAGATATCAGAGTTGCAAAATTTTATGACTCAAAAGTTTGATCAGCTTGCACAAAATCCTGGTTTGGCCAGTGCTTCTGACAAACATCCTAATATTCAAAAAATTGAAGATTTGTTGTCACGAAATGAGTTTACATTCAAGTTTATAAATGAGGTTTCTAATCGTTTAAAAAGTGAGTGTACGTGGGAACAACTGGAAAATTTTGACGCATTACAAAAAATGGTTGTTGATTGGGTTGGAGAGTCTATCTCGATAGCTCCAAAAAAAACTTTTAGAGCACCCCATGTTATTGTTGTTGTAGGACCAACAGGAGTTGGAAAAACAACAACGATAGCAAAGCTTGCTGCTAATATACTGCTTGATGCAAAGAATGCAGGCAAACCTCGACCTGAAATTCGTATTATTACGATTGATCGTACGAGAGTTGGTGCATGGGAGCAGTTGACCCGTTATGGGGACTTGATGAATATCCCAGTCAATAAAGCTGAAAGTGCAGAAGACGTAAAAATGATTTATGATGAATGCCGTGAAAAATGTGACTGCATTCTTATAGATACAAGTGGATATAGTCCTAATGACTCTACTCATATTGGTCAGATGAAGGCTATTTTGGATGTTAATGTTATGCATCCAGATGTATATCTGGCTGTTTCTGCATCAACAAAAGCTCGGGATATAGAATTGATTATACAAAACTATGAACCATTTGCATTTAATTCTGTCATTGTAACAAAATGCGATGAGACCCAGATGTATGGAAATGTGCTCAGTGTTTTGCATGAGAAAAATAAAAGTATTGCGTATATTACTGACGGACAGAGAGTTCCTCATAATATCAGGCGTGCTTCAATTGTGGATTTCTTAATTAGGCTGTGTGATTTTACAATCGACAGAGAGCATATTGACGAAAAGTTTGAAGTGAAGTGAGTATGGAAGAGCAGGCAGAAGAATTACGAGAATTGATGGCTAATAAAGCCGAAGTGAGACAGAGAGTTACTGATTCAGGACACAAAACACGTATTATTGCTGTTACAAGCGGTAAGGGTGGTGTTGGTAAGACTAACATTTCTGTAAATATGGCTATTGCATATGCCCAATTAGGCAAGAAAGTTATTCTTGTTGATGCTGATCTGGGTATGGCTAACGTCAATGTTTTGCTGAATGTTGTTCCCCAGTATAACCTGATGCAAGTAATCAACAAGCAAAAAACGATGAAAGAAATTATTCTCGATACCGAGTTTGGTATTAAGTTCATTGCCAGCGCTAATGGATTTTCGAAAATTGCCAATCTTAATGTTGATGAACTCGACTATTTTGCTAAACAGTTTTGCTCACTTAATGATGCTGATATTATCATCATAGATACTGGCGCAGGAATTGCTAATAATGTTTTACAGTTTGTTGCAGCTGTTGATGAAGTGTACATTGTTACAACTCCTGAACCAACTGCTATCACTGATGCATATGGAATGATAAAAATTATCACAACCGAAGTTACTGATCATGAAGTGGCAATGAAATTGATCGTGAATAGAGTTCATTCTTCTGATGAAGGTCGGCGTATTTCGGAACGTATCATTAATATCGTTGGCCAGTTCCTTAACTATAAGGTTGAGTACTTAGGGTTTGTATATGATGATTCTATTGTTACAGCATCGGTTATCCGACAGAAGCCATTTATTATTCTTAATCCTTCATCAAAGCCAGCGTTGTGTGTAAAGCATATTGTTGGCCGTATTGAAAAGACAATTTTGCCAGAAAATGCCAATGTTGACAATTTTCTTAAGAAGTTTTCAAAAGGCTTTTTGGGTAAAAAACACTAGTGTATTTTTTTGACATGTAATATACTATAATAAATATAGTTTTTAAGAGTATAATAACTATATAAAAAAGGAGGTAAAAAAATAGTAATGAATCCAAAGAGAATAATTGGAGCAGCTATTGTTGGATTCGTGCTCTCGTTTTTTACCGGACTTTTTTCAGGTGCAATAATAGGTATTGTATTATTACGTGCTTTTATTTTTGCATGTGTGTTTGGTGCGCTTGCTTTTGCTATATTATTCCTTTGTGAGAAATTTTTGGATGTTGGAGTATCTGAACCAGTAGCTGCGTCAGAAGCACCTTCAGGTGAAGTGCATATTCGTCGCCCAGGTGGAACTATAGATATTTCTATAGGAGAAGATGAGTTACCACGAGAAGAAAACGAACCGATGTTTTATGTTTCTCCAACATCTCCACAGAATTTTGTAGGTGAGCCTTTATTTAAAGCTCATGCAAAATCGGCACAAACGCCTGCTTCTCATACAGCTTCTCCATCAGCACCTGTATCTTCAGCAGTAACTGCCCCTGATTCAAAGGTCGCTCCTGCAGAAGTGCAGTCTATTCAGTCTGCTACACCTGTTGCACCGCAAGAGGATAAAGAAAGTCAGCAGTTTGTTCCTGTTCCTTTGGGTGCGCAAGCTGCAGAAGCTGCTTCTGCAACTCAGCAGGATGTAAAAAAAGAACCGGCACAGCCAATGTCGGCTAAAAAAGCAGCGGCTGTTGCAGCTGCTGCACAGCAAAAAGCAGAATTGGCACAGTTGGATCAATTGCCAGATCTGGACGGTTTTTCTGCAGGTGATGATGAAGGTTCCGTCTCTGATGATGCGACTAAAGAAATATTACAAGATTCAGATGTCGGCGAGTCGCGAAGTTCTGAATCTTCGTTGGAGGCAGGATTAGCTACTGCTTCCAAGAGTTCAGGTGGTGCTGATGCCGAATTGATGGCAAAGGCAATATCAACGATCTTATCGAATGAGAATTAAATAAAGGGTGAGGAACATGGCAGATTCGCTTTGCGATGAAAAAACTGAAGACGAGCTTTGGGCAGAATTTAAAAAGACTAAATCACCTGCTTTGCGTGATAAGTTTATCAGACAATATATGCCTTTGGTAAAGTATGTTGCCGGTAAAGTTTCAGTCGGTATGCCTGGAAGCGTAGAATTTGATGATCTTGTTGGCTTTGGTCAATTTGGATTGTTAGATGCTATAAATAAATATGATCCTGATAAAAATGTTAAGTTCAAGACGTACGCAGTTACTCGTATTCGCGGTGCAATTTTTGATGAATTGCGCCAGTTAGACTGGGTGCCACGTTCCGTACGACAAAAATCTCGAGAAATCGAAGATACGATAGTTGAATTAGAATCAAAATTAGGACGTACTGCTACTGATGCTGAAATTGCAAAGCAGATGGGAGTTTCAGAAGAAGAGTATCAACATGAAGTAATGAAAGTGTCAGGAACAAGTATGCTTTCATTAAATGATGTATGGTATTCTGGTGATGGCGATGACCATATGCTTATTGGTGATAGCATTGAGTCTCCTGCAAGTATGAATCCAGATGTGCAAGTTGAGCGTGAAGAAATTCGTCGTGTCATTATACAGGCTATTAATGAGCTTCCTGAAAAGGAAAAAATGGTTATTATCTTGTACTACCATGAAGACTTGACATTTAAGGAAATTGGGCAAGTTTTGGATGTTAGTGAGTCACGTATTTCTCAATTGCATACAAAAGCTAATTTGCGTATGCGTGCTAAACTCACAAATTTCAGAAAGGGAATTATTTAACTATGGTAACTCTGGATCAGATTCGCAAAGATATGTCTCAAAAATTGGATGAAGATAAAAATCTTCATTTTGTAGATGTAAATGCAGATACTCTTGATGAGGCTCTTGCAGATGCGGCTGTCCAGCTTGATACAAAAGTTTCAAACCTTGAGTATGAAGTAATTGAAAAAGGTTCTGACGGATTTATGGGCATATCTAAAAAGCATTGGGTTATCAAAGTATATCCGAATGCATCAGCAATGGCCCATAAAAAGAAAAAAGTTGTTGAGAGCCAGGTTGCTGAAGAGCAGTTGGCAGAAGAAGAAAAGATTATCGACAAGGACGGTGTGTTCTATGTACATCGTTTTGCCGCACAGATTTGTTTAAAGGTTATTCTTCCGGTTGGCAATGGTGCGCCTGTTAGCTTTGGTGATGTTATTACAGCCGTAAAACGATCTGATACTTTGACAGTCGAAGAAAACGAAATAAAAGAATGGATAAAGAAAGGTACAAATGGTGCCTATGAACCAGTTGGTACGTATGAGCATGTAAAGGCTGGAGATGCGCTTATTGCTATTGACGTGTCTAAAGATGAAATGAAAGCACATGTTACTGCTGCTGCTCCAGCTCCAGGTGGTGCAGATGTCTCTGCTGATATGGTTAAGCATGCTCTTGAAGTACAAGGTATTTTGTCAGGACTTGAAGAGGATAAACTTTCTGAGTTTATTGATAACCCTATGTATGATGTGCCTGTTGAGATTGCTTCAGGTACGATACCTGTTGATGGTCGTGATGCTTATATCGCTTATAATTTTGAAACAGATAGAACTAAGTTAAAAGTCAAAGAAGCTGCAAACGGTCAGGTTAACTTTAAGGAACTTAATCTTATTCAAAACGTTGTAGCTGGCCAACCCTTGGCTCAGAAAATGCCTGCCGAAAAAGGAAAAAGCGGTAAGACGTTGTTTGGACGTTATCTTGAAGCTAAAGACGGAAAAGATATTCCATTTCCACTGGGTAAAAACGTTAAAATTGATTCTGATGGTAGTACCATTGTTGCGGAATGTAACGGTCAGGTATTGCTTGTTAACGATAAAATCTGTGTTGAACCAATCATGGAAGTTGATGGAGTCAACATTAAGACCGGTAATATTACCTTCCTCGGTACAGTTATTGTAAAAGGTAACGTTGATGATGGCTTTGATATTAAGGCATCTGGTAACATTGAAATTTATGGTACTGTAGGTAAGTGTCATCTTGAAGCAGAGGGTGATATTATTGTTTCGCAGGGTATTTTTGGTCGTGATGAAGGTGTAATTACTACTCAAAAATCGCTGTGGGCTAAATTTATACAGTCAACAAAGTGTGATGTCGGAGAATATGTTATCGTATCCGATAGTATCATGAATAGTGAAGTTACTGCCATGAAGCGTATTATCTTGCAAGGTAAAAAAGCGCAGATTACTGGTGGACACTTATTTGCAACAGAGGAGATTTGTGCAAAGAATATTGGTTCTCCAGGTGGTGGTACTGAGACAATCTTGGAAGTTGGTATTGATCCAAAGGCAAAGCAACGGCTGAACGAATTGCAGGAAATGCAAGTTATGCTTATGCGCGAACTGGAAGAAGTGGAATTGAATATTTCTACTTTGGAAAACCAAAAGAAGGTTCGCCGTTCATTACCTAAAGAAAAAGAAGAAAGCCTTGAAAAGCTGATTGAGCGTCAGATGAAGATAAAAGGTGATTCTGATGATATGTCAAAAGAAATTCAGAGTATTCAGGATCGTCTCCGCGAACTCAAGGTTGTAGGTAAAGTTAAATGCGCCGGTATGGTATATGGCGGTGTTAAAGTATACGTACGTGAAGTTTTGGATGATGTACGGGCTGAGGTAAAAGCTGTAACATTTTATTACGAGGATGGTTTTGTTCGTAGAGGAAAGTACGAAGAACCATCAGTGGAGGATATAAAAGCACCAGATGGCTATTCATCCCATTGACCTTCAGACAATGTATTCTCAAATGTCTAACGTTGCAAAAATGGTCTCTCATCAAACTGAAGGAGTCCAGTTAGCGTCAGCAATGCAGCAGAATACTACTGTTCAGAAGACTGCTGAACAAGTTAAGACTGTTCAGAAAACTGCCCAAGATGATACAAAATCAGTTGAAGTAAAGGCAGATGGACAGGGGCAAAGTCAAAATGGAAACTTACGTAAAAAGAAAGAGCAAGTAGAAGAGGATGCAACTCCCAGAAAAGAAACGATAATACGAGAGTCTTATCTGGGACAACATATAGATATTACAAGATAAAAAATAAAATACTGCGGAGTTTGGTGTGGCTGTTATTGTTGGTTCGCTTTGTGTAGTAAATCTTTTATTGTGGTTTATTTTTTTTAAGAAATTTACCAAGATCTTTTCTACTGATGATATTATTCAAAAGACGCGTAACGAATTAAACAATCTTATTGCCGATGTCAATCGCAATGCAGAGCGTAATATAACCCTTATTGATGATCGAATCCAGACCTTAAAAGAGATTGTACAAGAGGCTGACAATCACATCTCTCTGGCAAAGGCAGAAATCCGAAAACGTAATCTTCAAAATGAGTATTCGCAATCTTTACAGCAAGCTGCTTCAGTCTTACAGGAAAAGAAAACTGCTTCTCCAACAACTCCTGCTATGCGAGCTGCACAGAGTTATAAAAAACATGCCTTGTTTGATACTCACATTTCTTCACAAACAGATTTATTTGATCAACCAGAACAGATTGCGGAATCTTCCTCTGTTCCAACTCAAGAGCATTCAGAACTTGAAACACAGCCAGTGATGGTAGCTCCTGATGGTATGACATATAAAAATGTTCCTGTCATAGGCCCTCAAATTCATATTTCAGATGATCCTGTATTAATTCCCAAAGATTTTACTACTCAAGTCCAAGAACGCTATGCTCGTGGTGAAACTATTGATGAAATTGCACGAGCCCTGAATAGTTCTGTAACAGAAGTCCAGTTTGCATTAGATATGAACGAATAAAGGAGACATAAATGAAGGTGAAAAAAACACGTTTTGGTACCCTTTGTGATGGATCAAAAGTAACTCTCTATACCGTTTCAAATGGAAAGATGTCTGTTTCCATGATGGATTATGGTTGTACGCTTACGAGTATTCTTGTTCCAAATGGAAAAGGTGGAACAATAGATGTTCTTGTTGGTCGCTCAACATTGGATAGTTTTATTAATGGTGCCGGTTCTCATGGTGGCATTGTTGGAAGATTTGCAAATCGAATCAGCAATGCACGTTTTACTTTGGACGGTAAAGACTATGGATTGGATGTTAATTCATGTAATAAAGATTGTCTGCATGGTGGATTTGAGCGATATGAAAAAATGCTCTGGAGTGGTACAGAAGTAACGACAAAATATGGAACAGGGGTTAAGTTTACCCGACTTAGCTGTGATGGGGAACAGGGCTTTCCAGGTAATGTCGCTCTTGAGATTTATGTAACCCTTAATGATTTTAATGAACTTACATTGAAATATGTAGCTGTTACTGATAAAGCAACTCCTATTAATATAACAAATCATGCTTATTTTAATTTAGCGGGGCGAGGTACCGTTTTAAAACATACATTAAAACTTGCCTGTAAACAGTATCTTGAAGTTGATGACACATTGATCCCTACAGGAAAATTGATAGATGTTGCAGGTACACCTTTCGATTTTACAAAAGAAAAACAAATCGGCAAGGATATTGCTGATACAGGTGTTGGATATGACCATTGTTATGTAACCCCAGCCTATAACCCTAAAAAAGGTGCATTTGATAGCGATAAAGTGATTCCTGTCGCACTCTTAAAGGATCCTGAGTCAGGTCGTAGTATGACTGTTTCTACAAATCAAATAGGCATACAGGTTTATAGTGGCAACTTTATGGAAGGCCATCGAGGAAAAAACGGTATCATACAGCAAAAGCATGATGCTCTTTGTCTTGAAACCCAGTGTTTCCCTGATAGTCCTAACAAAAAAAGTTTTCCGTCCTGTATTTTACAGCCGGGAGATAAGTATAAAGCTTTGACAACATATAAATTTATTTTTTAGGTAAATTTTAAGTTGCAATTTAGCCAAAGTGATAGTATCTTTAAAATACAGTTTTAAAGTGAGGTTTTAATGGACGTTCAATTACAGGAACTGATCGATAAGATCAAAAAAGACGGTGTCGCAACTGCAGAATCTTCTGCTGCTGAAATTATTTCAGAAGCAGAAAAGAAAGCGGCGAAGATTGTTTCTGATGCTGAACAAAAAGCAGAAAATATTATCAAATCTGCAAAATCAGAAACTGAGCGCATGGAAAAGGCAAGTGAAGATGCAATCCGCCAAGCCGGACGAAATCTTATTATTTCTTTCCGTGATAGTGTTACAGCAGAGTTATCGGCAATTGTACAGGCAGAAACTTCGAAAGTCTATTCTCCTGACACTCTTGCAAAACTTATCCCAGAAGCTGTAAAAGCATGGACAAAAAATACAGATGCAAAAGACATATCTGTATTACTCAATGAAAAGGATCTTAAGTCTGTTCAAAAGGAACTTGGTGCAGCTTTGAAATCTGAGATCGCAAAAGGATTGGAGTTGAAACCAGAAAAATCTATTACAGGCGGATTCCGTATTGGCATCAATAATGGAGAAGCATATTATGACTTCTCTGCTGAAGCCGTTGCGGATCTGTTCTCGGCTTATCTTAATCCGCGGACAGCAGCATTAATGAAAGCAGCTGCTTCCGAAGGAAACGCATAGTGAGCGAACAGTATTACCTGGTGGCACAGTTACCTGATATCACTGCTGTTGGTGAAAAACAGACACTGCCCATAACAGAAGAATACTTCAGAGATCTCTGCGAGCGCTTTCTCAGCAGCAAGGGTGTTGAAATTGCAAGAAATCTGTCCCTTGTTCCTCCCCGGGAAGATGTAAAGACAGGTTCTGCGTTTGTTGACGCCTGGTATGAAAAAGAACGAGCGCTGAGACTTGGCTTGGCACAGGTGCGTGCGTTGGCCATGAAAAAAGAAGCGGTACAAATTAACGGTGCATGTACAGGTGATGTTATGCAGGCTGCCCGCACGGCAGTTGGTATGGACAGCCCTCTTGCAGCGGAACAATTTTTGTATCAATACAGGATTAGTGTTGTGGATCAACTTACACCACTGGATATGTTTTCAGAGGATGCAGTTTTTGCCTATGGCATTAAGCTGATGCTGACACAACGTATGAAAGTATTTAATACTGAGACTGGTATGGCTTCTTATCATACTATTTATGAGAGAATACTGGGAGAAACTAATGACGGAAACTAAAGGTAAGGTAGTCGGCGTAAACGGTAACATGATTTCCGTTGAATTCGATGGCAATGTTTCATTGAATGAAGTCGGCTACGTAAAAGTAGAAGATAAAAGCCTTAAAAGTGAAGTAATCCGTATCCGAGGCAATGTTGCCCAGATGCAGGTTTATGAAATGACTAAAGGCATTATGGATGGCTCTCCGGTCGAGTTTACTGGAAACTTGCTGACAGCAGAGTTGGGACCGGGATTGTTGGGACAGGTATATGATGGTTTGCAAAACCCGCTTCCATTGCTGGCTGAAAAAGCCGGTTACTTCTTGGAGCGTGGTGTCTATGTAGATCCGCTTCCTTATGAAGTAAAATGGGATTTTACACCAACTGCAAAAGAAGGCGATACAGTATATCGTGGCGATGCAATTGGTTGGGTACCGGAAGGTCCATTCCATCATAAAATCCTTGTTCCTTTTGATTATTATGGAACGTGGAAAATCAAAAAAATTGCAGCTCCAGGCTCATATACCGTAAAAGATGAAATGGCTGTTCTTGTTGATGAAAAAGGAAACGAAAAATCAATGAGCATGTCATTTAAGTGGCCTGTTAAGCGTGCTGTTGACTGTTATGCAGAGCGTCTGGCTCCAACAGAAACAATGGTTACAAAAACACGACTTATCGATACATTCTTCCCGGTAGCCCGTGGTGGTACTTATTGTATTCCAGGACCATTTGGTGCAGGTAAAACAGTTATCCAGCATACAACGAGCCGTAATGCTGATGTCGATATCGTAATTATCGCAGCTTGTGGTGAACGTGCTGGTGAAGTTGTAGAAACAATCAAAGAGTTCCCTGAGTTGAAAGATCCTCGTACTGGTGAATCATTGATGAAACGTACTGTTATTATCTGTAACACGTCATCAATGCCTGTCGCATCTCGTGAAGCTTCGGTTTATACAAGTGTGACTTTGGCCGAGTATTATCGCCAGATGGGATTAAACGTCTTGATGCTTGCTGACTCAACATCTCGTTGGGCACAGGCTTTACGCGAAATGAGCGGTCGTTTGGAAGAAATCCCTGGCGAAGAAGCATTCCCTGCTTACTTGGAGTCTTACATTGCTGCATTCTATGAGCGTGCCGGTTATGTCAGACTGAGAGACGGCAATACTGGTTCAGTAACAATTGGTGGTACTGTTTCACCAGCTGGTGGTAACTTTGAAGAGCCTGTTACCCAGGCAACTTTGAAAGTTGTCGGTGCTTTCCATGGTTTGAGCCGTGAACGTTCTGATGCACGTAAATATCCAGCTATCGATCCATTGGATTCATGGTCTAAATATCGCAGCGTTATTCGTCAGGATCTTGTTGATTATGCACGAACTGTCCTTAAACGTGGATCTGAAGTAAATCAGATGATGAAGGTAGTTGGTGAAGAAGGTACCAGCCTTGAAGACTTCGTACTGTATCTAAAATCAGAGTTCCTCGATGCTGTATATATGCAGCAGGATTCATTCGATCCTGTTGATGCAGCTTGTTCTGTTGAACGTCAAAATTATGTATTCCGTAAGGTAAATACAATACTTGGATCAACATTCAGTTTTGAAGCAAAAGATGAAGCTCGTGGATACTTCAACAAGCTCCGTCAAAACTTCATCGACTGGAACGTTGCAGAGTGGCAGTCAGATACCTTCAAAGCAAAAGAAAATGACATCAATGCTTTGTATGCTGAAAAGAACGGCAAACTGCTTCCTGAAGTAGCTGAGTTGCTCAAGGACGGTGAATAATGAACAAAGTATACAGTAGAATTGAATCAATTAATGGTAGTGTTATCACCGTTAAAGCAACTGGTGTAAAAAACAACGAGCTTGCTGAAATTGAAACACGTTTTGGTAAATCACTTGCCGAAGTAAACCGTATCGATGGTGAAACTGTATCACTGCAGGTTTTTGCTGGTGGTCGTGGTGTTTCAACTGGTGATCACATCAAATTTTTAGGTCATGATATGCAGGTTTCATTTAGCGATGACCTGCTTGGACGCATTTTCAATGGTTCTGGTGAGCCTCGTGATAATGGTCCAACCTTGGCAGAAAACTTGGTTGAAATTGGTGGCCCTTCTGTTAACCCGGCAAAACGTATTATGGCAAAACGCATGATTCGTACTGGTATTCCAATGATCGATGTATTTAATACGTTGGTTGTTTCACAGAAGCTTCCAATCTTCTCAATTTCTGGTGAACCATATAACCAGCTCCTTGCCCGTATTGCTATGCAGGCAGAAGTTGATGTAATCGTTCTTGGTGGTATGGGTCTTAAATATGACGACTATCTGTTCTTCCGTAAAACATTGGAAGAGGGTGGTGCATTGAGCCGTACTGTTATGTTTATCCATACAGCTGCTGACCCAACCGTAGAATGTGAAAAGATTCCTGATTTGAGCCTTGCTGTTGCCGAACAGTTTGCTCTTAAAGGTAAAGACGTATTGGTATTGCTTACCGATATGACTAACTTTGCTGATGCAATGAAAGAAGTTGCAATCACTCAGGAACAGGTTCCTTCTAACCGAGGTTATCCAGGTGATTTGTACAGCCAGTTGGCAAGCCGTTATGAAAAAGCCGTTGACTTTGACGATGCTGGTTCTGTTACTATTCTGGCAGTTACTACCATGCCTGGTGATGATGTTACTCACCCGGTACCTGATAACACTGGTTACATTACAGAAGGTCAGTATTACCTTAAAGGTGGACGTATTGAGCCGTTTGGATCTTTGTCTCGTTTGAAACAGAATGTAAATGGTAAAACTCGTGATGACCACCGTGCACTTATGGATGGTATGATTCGTTTGTATTCACAGTATAAGGATACATTGGAAAAGAAATCCATGGGCTTTAACATGTCAGCATGGGATGAAAAACTCCTAAAATATGGTGCAATGTTCGAAAAACGTATGATGGATTTGTCTGTCAACATTCCTCTCGAAAGTGCACTGGATTTGGGATGGGAAATTCTTGCTGAGTGTTTCAACAGAGATGAAACAGGTATTAAGACCAGTTTGATTGAAAAACACTGGCCTTCAAAATAAAGAGGATAGCGAATGGCTAAGATAAAGCTGACAAAAAACGAGCAGAAAAGCCAGAAAGATGCCTTGAAAATGTATCAACGCTATCTTCCTACTTTGACGCTTAAAAAACAGCAGCTTCAAATGGAAATACGTTCAATCGACGCCCGTGCAAAAGAAGTAAGAGCCAGTCGTGCCGCCTTGGAAAAAGAGTTCCAGCAGTGGATAGCTGTATTTGGTGAAACTGAAGCGTTTAAACCAGATATGGTAACAGTGCGGAATATCAGAAAAGGTAAAGGCAATATTGCTGGTGTAGAAATCCCGATTTACGAGGGAGCTGATTTTTCACGCGGTGATTATGATTTGTATACGACACCTCTTTGGATTGATATGGCCGCTGATCGTATGGAAAAGGCATTATCTTTGGATTTGGAGGCTGATGTTCTTGAAGAACAGGTACGACTCCTCTCTAAAGAATTGCTGACGACAACACAGCGTGTTAATTTGTTCGAAAAGGTCAAGATTCCAGAGACTAAGGCTAATATTAAAAAAATTAGCGTTTATCTGGGAGATCAGCAGGTTTCTGCTGTTGTTCGTAGTAAGATTTCCAAGAAAAAGCTTCAGCGCATAGCTGATGCTGAAAAAGCTGCAGAAAAAGCAGGAGGGACAAAATGATAGTACCTATGAAAAAAGTCTCTCTTGTATTGCTCAAGAAAGAACAGAAGCAGGCTTTGGAACAACTTCGTAAAGTAGGGGTACTTCATCTTGAGAATCTTGAAGGTACAGGTGAAAAACTTGCAACTCTCAAAGATGCACATGACAAGATGAGTATTGCTCTATCTATACTTGGCGAGTTGACTAAAGCAGCTAAAAAAGCTCCTGCTCAGGCTAAAAAACTTTCCGATGATGAACTGATAGCTTTGTCAAAGAAAGTTGTTGAGAGTATCGATCAAAAGAAGGCTCTCAATGATGCTATAGCAGCAAATGTTGCAGAATTAGATCGTTTTGTGGAATGGGGACAGATTGATCCGGCAGACTTTACGTATCTCCATGAAAAAGGCATTCATTTTACTTTGTATGAAATTCCAAAGGATAAATGGAACCTTATCGGTGAAGATGTAAAAGTTTTGTTGGTAAATCATGGCAAGTCACAGGCACATTTCCTTGTTGTTAATGACACCGCAGATGCGCCACGACCAGAAGGATTACCTCCTGAAGCCTATGCTGTTCCAATGCCTCGATGCTCTTCTAAAGAGCTTACCGATGAAATTGCTGCAGCACGTAAACAGATTGCTGACATTGATGCGGAAAATGTTGCCCGTGTACCGTATATTCCTGCCATAAAGGCAGCAGACAAACGGTTGCTCGGTGATATCACGTTTGAAAATGTGTATTCTGGAATGGAAAAAGAAGATGAGGATGTTTCTTCTTCATTGGCATGGTTATCAGGTTTTGTCCCTATTGATGCAATTGACACCCTTAAAAAGGCTGCCAAAGACAATCACTGGGCAATTGCAATTGATGACCCTTCAGAAGAAGATAGCGTTCCTACAAAGCTAAAGAACAATAAGTTTGTAAGTTTGATTTATCCACTTACCGACTTTTTAGGTACCGTACCTGGATATCATGAGTATGATATTTCAGGCTGGTTCCTGTTCTTCTTTACCATTTTCTTTGGCATGATATTTGGTGATGGTGGATATGGCGCTTTGCTGACACTGTTGGTCGTTGTCATGATGTTAAAAACTAAATCCAAGGGGCAAAAAGTTGGAGCTGGACTCCAACTAGGACTTCTGCTAGGGCTGGCAACCATCGTATGGGGAACGGTAACCTGTACTTGGTTTGGGCTTTCAATGGATGTATTGCCAGAGTGGCTTAAAACATTCTCTGTACACCCGTTGTCAAATGCCTATGTAGATTATTATGCAAGTAAACCAGGTTCAACAACAGTAACCCAGAACTTGCAGATATTCTGTTTTAGCCTTGCTTTAATACAGCTGACCGTAGCCCATCTTCATGGTATCGGAAGATACATCAAATCCTTGCGATGCCTTGGCGAGTTTGGATCTATGTTTATGTTGTGGGGTATGTTCTACATAGTACTTTCAGTTGTTGTTAGTGGTGAAATATTCCCATTAACACTGGTTGTTGCAGGTATCCCTGTAGGAACTGTTGCTGAAGCACTTATCGCAGTAGGATTTGTATTGAACTTTGTCTTTGCAAATTATGAAGGCAGCATTGGACAGTCAATTCTTGCAAGCGTAAAAGGAATCATATCCGTTATTTTGGGTGTAGTAAACGTTTTCTCTGATATCGTTTCTTACATCCGTTTGTGGGCTGTCGCCCTCGCAGGAGCTGCAATCTCCAATACGGTAAATACCATGGCTGGTCCGATGATCGGTAAAGCTGTGCTGTTCCTTGCATTGGTGTTGTTGCTTGTCGTAGGACATGGTCTTAACATCATGCTCAACGTACTATCTGTTGTTGTTCACGGTGTCCGTTTGAATACGCTTGAATTCTCAAGCCATCTCGGTATGTCGTGGTCTGGATTTAAATACGAACCGTTCAGTGAAACGGCTAATAAATAACCGCACATTGGCGGTATAGGAGAAATGTATGAATTTTGGAATGCTTGGCGCTGCTGTTGTAATGGGTATTGCTGCTTTTGGTTCTGCTATGGGTCTTGGTATTGCTGGTCGAGGAGCTATCGGTGCTTGGAAACGCTGTTATCTTAACAACAAACCTGCTCCGTTCATTCTTACAGTATTTGCTGGTGCTCCATTGACACAGACAATTTATGGTTTCTTGACAATGCAGACAATGCTTTCTTCTGGTCAGGATCCATGGTTCTTGTTGGGACTTGGTATTGCTTCTGGTTTGGCAATGGCTATGTCAGCTATTGCACAGGGAAATGCAGGTGCTGCAGGTTCTGATGCTCTTGGTGAAACAGGAAAAGGTTTTGCACAGTACATCATGGTTGTCGGTCTTTGCGAAACTGTAGCATTGTTTGTTATGGTTTTCTCAATGATTGTTGCAGGCTAATTATAAGGCATATTATGTATAAAACTCCGCGTGTCATTTCGTTTGGCGGCGCGGGAAAAACAAAGCGAATTGTGATGGGGGGTACAAATCCCGTCACAATTCAGACTATGTGGAAAGAGGGCATTGCTGGCATTGAAAACGACAGTAATGCCCTTTCGTTGTTACTAGAACGCATAGATGCTTTGCAATCCCTGGGCTGCGATATATTACGTTTTGCTGTACCTGATACAGCAAGTGCTCATTCATTATGTGCTATTGCACAAGAAACTACGATGCCGCTTGTGGCCGATATTCATTTTGACTATCGCCTTGCACTTGAATGCTTAAAAGGCAATGTCGCTGTTATCCGTATTAATCCCGGTAATATTGGTAGCCGCGATCGTGTCGAAAAGGTCGTTGCCGGCTGTCAGGAAAAAGGTGTTGCCATTCGTATTGGTGTTAATACAGGTTCGTTACCAAAGGATTTGGAAGAACAGGTAGAAAACGGTACCTTAGGACGGGCAAAAGCTCTTGCCATTACTGCCGCACGTGAAGCTGCTGTATTTGATGAGTTGCATTTTACCAATGTTGCCGTCAGTATGAAGGCAAGTAGTGTACAGGAAACTATCGACGCTAATGAAGCTTTTGCAAGTGAATATGATTTGCCACTGCATGTTGGT
The DNA here is from genome assembly GCA_024695475.1 of Treponema sp. Classification (GTDB taxonomy): domain Bacteria; phylum Spirochaetota; class Spirochaetia; order Treponematales; family Treponemataceae; genus Treponema_D. Next base: position 4,760 of record JAILIC010000092.1, on the reverse strand, counting down.
GTCACTGAAGCTGGACCGCTTATTGGTGGTATCGTAAAAAGTACGCTTGCTTTTAGTACACTGTTAAAAGAAGGCATTGGTAGTACAATTCGTGTCAGTCTATCAAGTACTCCTGAAAATGAAGTTATTACCGGTAAAGAAATTCTACGAGAATGTGGTAAACGTTCTGGAGGTGTCCATATTGTCTCATGTCCGCGTTGTGGCCGGCAAGGCTTTGATGTTCATGGGTTTGTAAACCGTTGGCAAAACGAATTACTTTCAATGGATAAGGATATCACGGTTGCTGTTATGGGCTGTGTTGTTAATGGTCCTGGCGAAGGCAAACATGCGGATATCGGTATTGCAGGAGCTGGTGGCAAAGCAATTATATTTAAAAAAGGTAAAATAATACGAACAATTGATGATAAAGATGCCGATAAAGTATTCAGAGAGGAATTGGAATCCCTGTGAATGCTATGAAAAAACATCGTTTTGTTTCTCTGTTTGTTTTATTCCTTGTTGTATCAGCGACTCATTTTACGGTGTCAGCTCAAATACCAAAGCGCCCAAATTCTGAAGAACATGATTGGCGTTATGTATTACTGGCACAAGATGCCTATAATCGTAACGATTACGGTCAGGCAATGTCATATTTGCAGACTGCAAAAGCTATCCGTCGTCAGAACGTAGCTTGGGAAATATATACACTCAATACTGCGTTGATACCAAATGAAGTACAACGTGCAGGAGATCGAATTAGCGATGTTATACCTGTATTACGAGAACGTGATACAAATGAGGCTGCCGATATTTTGGAACTAGTCATCGAAAAAAAAACCTATGAGTTTTTTAAAGGTTCTATTTCTGAGATTATGTCCTATATCAAGCAGTCAGAGGTATATCCAGAAGCTGACTATTTACTAGGTAAAGTGTATCAAATCGAAGGTGAGTATCCGCTTGCCATGAAGTATTACAATGATGCCTGGCTTAATCGGTCGTTTCTGGATATTCCAGATCAGCGTTTTGACATTTTGTACAAAATGGCTGATCTTGCATTGTCGATGAACAATCCTGTTGATTATGAAAAATTTTTACTAACCATTGTTTCAGAAGATGAAGTTTATAAAAACGAAACATTAAAAAAGGCTATGTTACGTACTATTTCTGTTCCTGGTAAAATTGGGAATGAAAGTAATGTAGATAGATTTTTTAATATGTATCGTGCAAATAATATTCGGTGCCTTAAGGCCTATTATCTGTTAGCACATTATTATGCAGAAAATGGTTTGTACGAAAAAGCACTTCATGCATCTGCCTTGGGTAACTTAACTTCCTTTAGTCGTATTATTGAAGCAATGCTTCGGAAAAATGACGCATATACCTTTGAGACGCTACAGGTGTTTTTTACTGATATTCAAGCAAATTCAGAGATTCTTGAATGGAGCGAGAATCAGGGATTTTGGACTGGCTTGCTCGATTTTGCATCTATTGCACAAAAATCTGGCTCATTGAAGTTTGCTAAAGAATTGTTGACTGTGCTTATTAAGACGGCTCCACATAGCTTATATCGCAATAGAGCAGGTATTTTGATGGATGAATGTTTGGCACTTGGTCAGACGAAAAATGTCCAGTAATATTACACTAAAAATGCAGTCCTATACCAATTTCGATTTCATGTTTTGATATTTTTTCGCGTCGCCATGTTGTATCGATGATATCATCGAGCAACAGTCGACCAATATCAAATCCAATGCTTCCACGCACGACGAGACTGCGCCATTTTTGAGGAAATACGAGTATTTCAAGTCCACCACTATAATATCCATCTTTGTATGAATACCATCGGTCGGTTACTCTATTATGTGTCAGTGCTATATCAATAAAAGGAGAAGCTTGTACTTCGCAATTAAAGATATGTAGTCGCTGCAGTGATGGTATACGGTCAAAATCAAATGTAAATAAGTGGAATGGAATATCTAGATTAAGTATACAGGCGCTGTCTTCAAAAACTGCCCATGTGTCTCCATAGGCGGTTGAGGCAGCATATAATTGATCATCCCTGATACCACGTAAGCGTGTACCTATTTTTTCACGATAGTTGTTATTATAAAAGCCATATACATCAATACATACACCTATAAGGCTGTTTGATGTAAACAGTTGCAATTCGGAGCCGACATGGCTTACATTTTCTTGCGTATCTGTGTTGTATCCTGCGTTCGAATCCAGGATAATACTGGCACCGCGACGGAAATTACCATACCAGTCAACACGTTTGGTAGAAACTGAGCCCCCAGCACGTACGACAGGACCTTCCATCAATTCTTCATTTTTTGCTGAAATAGAAGAATTATCCCATATATAAGTGATATTGGTATAGGGAGTGAGGATTATATCTCCCCAATTATCAATAGTCTGTACGGTAATGGGAACAGCAAACTGAGCAAATTCAGTAAAATAGGTATCATCATCATACACTTTATAATCCCAATTGCGGACCGCACCTTGCTTAAATAACCATACAAGTGCAAATCGATCAAAGGGAAGGGTAAACTGAAGTCCTGTTGTCGCATTCCATTGTGGACTCGAATCCTCTAAGATATAAGAAATCTGCCAGTCATTTATCCAGTCAATCTCAAAATTGCCTGCATAGACAGGTATCTCAAAAGCAATCGAAAATCCAATCTTTTTATCAATAGTATCAGTATCTTCACCAGTACCATGATCATCCTTTTCCATAGCAAAAAAGAGGTCAGATGACAATTCTTTAAGATTACCAAGAAAGTTTGAATCTTTTATTTTGAGTTTCAATGTAATACCGGAATTTGAATTATATTTTGGATAGGGGACTGCAATAAAATGGCTTGTGTCGGTGACTTCAATCGTCAACGATACCCTATAGTCAGGCTCTTCACCAGTAACAATAAAATCTACCCGAGATTGTGAAAAATTACGTTCACTGGCAAGCCTGATCTTAATATCCTCGATATAGGCAAGTAATGCAGCTTCGTCTGTAAATACCTTGTTAGTATCAATAGGATACGCTTTTTGTAAAGCTTTTTCTTTGGTATTGCCGTTAATAGTATACGTAACAGTGGTAATACGATATGATACCGCTGTGGATACAGCATCCTGTGCCCAGGCAGTGCATAAAAGAGAAATCAATACAACTAAAGGGAGTAGAGGAAATCTAGTATGCACCTTTACCGTTTATAACAACCCAGATTGTCTTTATAATAATCCAGAGATCAAGCCAGATAGACCAGTTTTGAATATAATACATATCGAGAGTTACACGCTCTTCGTATCCTGTATCGGATCGACCAGAAATTTGCCACATGCCAGAAAGACCAGGTTGTACCGATAAAATGGTTTCGGCATAATCACCATAGCGTTGTAATTCTGGTTCTGTTACCGGGCGCGGACCAACAAAACTCATCTCTCCAGTTAATATATTAAATAATTGAGGTATCTCGTCTAGACTGGTTTTTCGCAATATCTTACCAAATTTGGTGACACGAGGATCATTGGTAAATTTACGATCTCGCTCCCATTCTTCGCGCATTTCAGGATGTTCTTCAAGAATCTTGTCGAGCATTTTGTCTGCATCTGTAATCATGGAACGGAATTTCCAGCATTTAATGACTTTATGGTTTTTACCAATACGTTTATGACCGTAAAAAATAGGCCCTTTTGAAGTCAGTTTGACACAGATTGCCAGCAACAAAGTCACTGGTAACACGATGGGTGAAGAAAGCAACAGTAATAAAAGATCGATGGAACGTTTAATGAGCAAACTCCACCATTTTGTCAAATCATGTGTTGATGAAAAACCTAAAATACCGCCTAAATCACGTACTTTAAGATTCATGGTATTAGGACCTTGAGTACGGGGAACAATTACCGTATATCTAAAAAAGTTCATGATGATGGCTGAGTCTTCGGTATAATCGGTATAGTCACATAAAAACGCAATCTTAATACCTGTATCTTGAATTAATTTAGTTAACTCAGGTGAAGGCGTAAAAACAGGTATACCATAAATTGTTTTACGTGGATGAGAGCTGCTGTCGACAATGAGTGCCGGCTTGTATCCCAAGTCAGGTCTTTTTAATAAGCGCTGAATGATGGCATCGCCACTGTCGTTGTTTACAAAGATTGCAGCAGGAACTCCCCACCATTTGCATTTTGCAAAACTGTGTCTTGCAAGTTCGCGGGCTGCTGGCAGACAAATAGTAGCAACTGGTACTGCAATAAGTAGTGCAACAATAATTGCTATGCGGTCTGAATCTTCTATAGAGATGGAAATAGCGATACCAATAAAGCTTAAAGCAGATGCCAGAGACAAATGTCTTACTTCATCTGAAGGTGATAACATGATACCAGGATAGAGATTTGATATAAAAAATACACACAATATCAAAGGCAGATACACTGCATAATCGATAAATGAGCGGAATGTAATTAAACTTTTATCGACTGCATTGACAATAAAAAAACCACAGCAAATACAAAACATGATTGTAAATGCATCTACCAGAAGCAGTGAAACTCCTGATGTAAAACTACTGGTACTGGGATATGTTTTCTTAAACGATTGTTTAAATTCTGTAACTGTCATATGAACTTATCTTAGTCTAGTACAAAATGTGATAATTGTCTATCTTTACGTAATTTCATGGTTAGAATATAACATAAAACTTGATGCCACAAGTTTTATGGATTTTTTTAGCAGACATATTTTTGATGAGAGTGACGTACGTTGCTTTGCTGCACATTGG
>JAILIC010000073.1 GCA_024695475.1 Treponema sp. | reverse complement strand
TATTGGTGTATCCGGTGCATCATTACTGTTTGGTACAGCCGTTGCTTTTGCTTTGTACGTTGTAAATATCCCTATGCTTAAGAATTTACTGCCTGCAGAAGTATTTAATATCATGCCATACGTTATAACTTTGCTAGCCTTAGTTATCTTTAGTGGTAAAAACTATGCTCCTGCTGAAGTTGGAAAACCTTGGGTTAAGGGAGCTTCCTGATGCTTGATCGAGACTTAGTTCTCAAGATCTTTACAGGCTTTTCCATTCAACGTTGGAATGACCTTATCCATCCCTTTCCTATGATTGAGATGGATAAGGCTGCTGAAAAAATGGTACTTGCCTATATCATAGGCAAGTATGAAGAACAAAAAGGCAATGCAATTGATTGGGAATGGATGATTTATGCCTCTTTCTTTGATCTTTTGCGTAAAATAGCTGTCTGTGATATAAAATCCTCTGTAACACATATCTTAAAAGCTCAGTTTCCTAATGAGTTTACAAAATTGCATGAATGGGCTTTAAATCAATACCGTTCAGTCATTCATGATGATGATTTATTTTCTCGTTTTACGTTGTATATAGGACAATCAACGGGAACGATACCTTTGAATGATGTGCAAAAATTTACCAACAGGGTGTATCGAGCAGCCCATAAATTTGCAACATTGCGCGAAGTACAAATGATGGCTTGTGTCAATGAGCCTGCTCGCCTTGAAAAGGTTACCAAGGATTTACAATCGGATGTCCAACAGTATATGGATTTTGAAGCTGTTCAATTATTGTCTGCGCATCAAAGACCTTTTGAGTTTTTACTGAAAGTAGAACAGTTACGGTTTCAATGCCGGTGGAATCTTACTCCACGAGTACCTCAGACAACGGTGTTGGGACATTGTTTTTTTGTCGCCTTGATTTCACTCCTTTTGATCCGCGAAACAAAAGTATTGTTATCATCACGACGACTTTTTGATATTTTTTTTAGTGGTTTGTTCCATGATTTACCGGAAGCTATAACTGGTGATATTATCTCGCCTGTAAAACGAGCAACTGAAGCTCTGCCTGCTATTATTAAGCAGATTGAAGATGAAATGGTACTACATCAACTTGAGCCATTAATGGAACCGTTTTATGTTGATGAACTGCATTACTTTATGAATGATGAATTTGATAATCGAGTTCGTGACGGTAATCAGATAAAGATTGTTACTTGGGATGAGTTAAATGCATCGTATAATGATGATGTATATATGCCCGTTGATGGCACGCTTGTACGCGTTGCTGATCATATTTCTGCTTTGCTTGAAGCTGATTTGTCTATAAAATATGGAATATCATCAGATCAATTAGTAAATGGCAGAAAATTTGTTTTACATACGTATCCTGCCGGTAAACTTATCAGTGGTATAGATGCCGGTGCTTTTATGCGTGAGCTTATTGCATAAACCTCTGCTGAAATTTGCCAGATCTGCCGATATTGTATATAGGGTTATTATACTTGTGTATGAAAAAATTACTTAGTTATTGTTTAGTTATATTACTCTCGAGTGCTTTGTGGGCTGATACCTATCATCTAGTTCAAAAAGGTGAAACACTCTACGCTATAAGCAAAAAATATCAATTGACAGTCGCCGAGTTACGTGCTGCAAATAATTTAACAGAAAATGATGTAATCAAAGTAGGACAAAAGATTTTAATTCCTACAGCGGATATTACTTCTGCTGCAGCATTGGTAAGTACACCTGTTGCCACTGGGGTTTCAGATATGCAAACTAAAAAATATCTGGTACAAAAGGGTGATACTTTTTACGGCATTGCAAAAAAACACAATATTTCATTGTCTGAACTGTTTGCCTTAAACGGATTGGGAAATGACGCTGTGCTTAAAGCTGGTCAGACACTAAAGGTGCCTGATGGTCAGATTAAAACACCTGTTCCTGTTATTGCAAGTACTGCTACGACTACTCCAAAGGAGACTGTATCACAACAGGCATTGCCAGATATTACCGCTGCTGATCCGAGAACATATGCGACTGCAAGCAAAAATGCCTCAACATTAGTGTGGCCGGTAAAATCACCAGAAGTTACGTATGTCAAAGGTAAAGTATCAGGAGTACAGCTTTCAGCACAAAAGAATGAAGAAGTTACCGCTATTCGTTCTGGTACTGTTATGTATTGTGGTTCTTACCGAGGCTTTGGTCAGGTTGTATTTGTACAGTCAAAAACAGGGCTTATTTATGCATATACTGGTTTAGGCTCTATTTCAGTTAAAAAGGGAGATTATATGCTGTTTGGCGATGATTTGGGAACAGCTGGTATTGATACCCTGAGCAATAAATCACAATTGACATTGATGGTTTTCCAGAATGGAGTACCTATAGATCCGGCAAAAGCTCCACGTGGTTAAACTTACTTTTTTTGTATAGACATTGTATCATCGATACAGCGTAAAAATACTTCTCTGCATACACGTGCATCATCGAAAGCTTGATGTGCGTTTTTTACTTCTATGTGCATTGCCTGAGCTAAATATTGTAGGGTATGCTTTGGTGCAGTTGGATATGCCCAACGTGATAATTGCAGTGTATCAATTGCCTTGTTAGTAATAGGCTTCATATTACACAGTTCTAGTTCGTGGGCAATGCAGTATAAATCAAATTGTACGTTATGACCTACTAAAACGGTATTTTTAATAAAGTCACAAAACACAGGAAGAATTACTTTTATTTCTGGAGCATTGGCAACCATGTCATTGGTAATATGGTGGACTGCTGTCGCTGTTGGTGGAATAGGACAAAGCGGATTGATTAATGCTTCAAACGTATCGATAATATGGTTTTGCTTGCATTTTAATGCACCGATTTGGATCACACGACAGTCTTGGGGATGCAAACCGGTGGTTTCGGTATCAATGACAGTGTAGACTGTTCCTTGCGATAACAGATGGAACAGTCTACGATAGTCTTTTAAGATTCTATTTTGCGGCATCAAGGATACGATTTATTTCTGTTGACACTGCATCACATAATGCTGCTGTTTCTTTTTTAGCCTGTGCAAGTGCATCAGCTGTTTTTGGCTGTACCGCTGTAGTACAACTGATGTAGAATTTGATCTTAGGCTCTGTTCCTGATGGGCGAGCGCTTATAACACTGCCGCCTTCAAGGAAGAATTGCAATACATTGCTCTTTGGAAAGGTAATTGCTTTTTTATCAGAAGGATTAGCTGGATCATAGGCAACACTTTCTTGTACATCACGGATACATACAACGCGCTTGCCCCCCAGTGTTTTTAGACCTTCGGCTCGCAGTTTTGACATAATACCTTTCATTGTTTGCTGGCCGGTAGCGCCTGGAAAGTTCTTTGAAATAGCACGATCTTCGTAGAAACCATATTCCATAAAGAGCTCATCAAGTCTTTGGAGTATTGATTTACCCTGAGAACGCCAGTATAAGGTCATTTCAGCACAGAGAGCTGCAGCTGATACGCCATCTTTGTCAAATACTTCTTTTTCTACTTTGTATCCATAGCTTTCCTCTAAACCAAATACGTAAGAGTGAGAGCCTGTTTTTTCCATTTCAGCTTCTGCGGCGGCAATCCATTTAAATCCTGTTAAACACTCTATCAAGGTAGCACCATATTGCTCGCACAGTTTATCAACCATTACAGTAGTAACGATTGAGCGTACAACTGCAGGATTTTTAGGCAATGTGCCTAATTCCTTTCTGCTTATCAGAATATAATCTAACAGCAGTGCCCCCATTTGGTTTCCGGTAACTAGTACAAACTTACCATCAGGTCCTGGAAATGCTGTACCAAAACGATCTGCATCAGGATCAGTGGCCATAACACAGTCAGCCTTTTCTTTTTCGCCTAGAGCAAGTGCAAGTTTGAGAGCTGGTGCTTCTTCGGGATTTGGTTTTTCAACTGTTGGGAATTTACCGTCTGGCTCTCTTTGCTCTGGGACGGTGATGACCTTTAAGCCAAGATCACCGAGTACCTTTTCAACATGCATGGCACCAGTTCCATGTAAAGGGGTATACACGATCTTTACGTCTTTTGCATGGTCTCTGATAAGTGCAGGACGGAATAACTGTTCCTTACACATAGCCCAGTATTTTTCATCAATCTCTTTATCAACAAGAACAATCTTGCCTTGTTTTACTGCATCTTCTTTAGAGATATTATGTACTTCTTTTACGTTATTGACTTCTTTAATAATACCGACATCATGTGGCTCAATAACTTGTGCACCATCATTCCAGTAAGCCTTATAACCATTATACATACGAGGATTGTGTGATGCCGTTACGACAACACCTGTATCTGCTTTATAGTAGCGGATAGCAAAAGAGAGCTCTGGAGTAGGGCGAAGTGCCGTAAAAAGATAGGTCTTAATGCCATTTGCTGCAAAAATACGAGCAGTGGCTTCTGCAAATACGTCTGAGTTTTCGCGGCTGTCGTAAGCAACAACCGCACTCAAAGTACCATTTTTTGCCTTTTCTGGAAAAGCTTTGATAACATAATTTGCTAATCCCTGTGTAGCAAGATTGATTTCAAGTGGGTTCATGCGGTTTGTTCCACCGCCCATGATACCACGAAGACCTCCTGTACCAAACTCAAGGCTCTGAAAGAATCGATCCTCTAATTCTTTCATGTCCTCGTTTTGTACCAATAACTCGACTTCCTTGCGGAAACGCTCGTCTTTTTCGGCTTCGATGTATTCTTTTGCACGTTTTAGGATTTCACTTTTTTCCATTGCTATCTCCTGAATTTATTGAGAATCTGCTGTTTTCAGCATAGATGTTTCCCATTGTATTAAATCTGATTCCATATCTGGATTAAGTCCTTTTACATCACACATAATTCTAAATACAGGTTCTGTTCCAGAGCCCCGCATCCACATGAATGCACAAGGAGTTTCTTTACTGTCATAAAAGACTATCTTGAGTCCACCACGACCACTTATACTAAAATCATCAATATCCTTTTTTTCGACTGTGCCATTTGTTGTAATTGCAGTATAGGAACATATGTCGTACTTCTTTTGTAAATTGTTCTTTTTAAGATTCCATTCTTTTTCAAACTCAATCTGGAAGTTCTTTTTGAGATGGGTATGATCCTGTGTTGTTATATGCATGATAGCCCGTTTGTCAGAAACTCCCGTGGTGACATAACGAGGTACGGTTTTAAGAATATTTCTGAAAGAAAATGTATCTGAAATTTCAGTTGTATTACCAGATATCTGACACCAGGTATGAAAGAGGTTTGGCTCATCAGCTTGATCAGAACGGAGAACATACAACTTTATAAGTGAAAAAATGGTATTGATAGGATCTCGGACTGCTTCCGGATGGGTAATGTTACCCCCGTTAGAGCCTTCGCCTAAAATGCGGACAGAATATCCTTCTGAGCGTTTTTGACGTGCCAGATTGACAACATTTGCTTCGCCAACTTCTGCTCTAAATACCGAAGCATTATAGAAGGAAGCAATTGCATCAATACGCATTGAAGTAGGTCCATTGACAACAACTGCCGGTTTATAGTTTTTGTTATTGCGATGTATCCATTGCGAAAAGGCAAGCTCTGATAATACAGAAAGCGAAAATACTTCCTGAGCTTTAAGGATTTTTGCTTTGTTTTCAATTTCATCCCAATAGACGATGTTACCTCGATCTCCATCGCAATCTGGCATATAACCGAGGATGATGTCAGCCTTGCCTTCGTTGTGTAGCCGCTCCATTTCCTTTGCACAGTGTACTAAGTTTTCTGGCTCGGGAATGATTGCATGTGCAATCTGTCCAGGAGTGTCATTTATGGCATAAAAACTGATGCCACACTCTTCAAAAAAGGCTTTGTCTATTGAGAGCGTACGCGCTGATCCATTCATATCACAGACAACACCAATTTTATTTTGTGCGGCCTTTGCACGGAGCATGTTAAAAAACTCATTTACGCTTTCAGGTGTCTGACATGCAGAAATAACTTGCATGATAAATGATTTATAGGTTGCAATAGCATCTTTTTTTACTGCGAGTGCTTCCATATAGATGGTGTCAATATCAATTGGCTTGCACTGTTTAGCAACTGATGTAATGCGTTCTTCAGCATCTGGTTGGGCACACTTTTGTTTAAATGACTCTATTAACTGAACATTTTCGCTACCAGGAAGTACACCGCCATCATTAAGACCAAACTTTAAGCCGTTATGACCGACAGGATTATGGCTTGCAGAAATGTAAACAAAACCATCAAGTTTTGTACTAAAAGTCATTATTTCTGGGGCGGCGACAATACCAATATATTTTACTACGACATTATATGCAGTCAAAACGCGTATGACTGCATCTGCAATTGACGGTCCTGTAGGACGTGTATCGATACCGCATGCTACGACAGGATTTGTTTTTCCTGTTTTTTTACAAATATATTCTGCAAAAGTTTCTGCAGCTAACATAACAAGTGCGGTATTTGTATTACCAATTTTTGGATATGTATCTTCTTCTTTACCCGAAACAGTAAATACTTTTCGCCAGCCTGATGCTGATAATATAAAATCGTCTATAGAAATCATATTCTAATCATACCACGTAAAGGCACTCACTTCAAGAAATATGTTTTTATGGTATTCCCATTACTTCGCTTTTTTACTATTATTTTAGTGTGAAATATATCGATGCTTGTTTACCCCAGAAGGGTGATACTGTTGTTGTAGGAATGTCAGGTGGTGTAGACTCTACACTTGTCGCTTTGTTATTACAGGAAAAAGGCTGCCGTGTTATTGGTGTCACGATGTCTTTGTGGAAAGGTGATCTGCCTCCGCTGCCTGATGGCAAAAAGTTGCATAGTTCCTGTTATGGACCTGACGAAACTGAAGATATTGAAGAGTGTACTCAGTTTTGTAAAGAGCATGGTATTGAGTACCATGTTATCGATGTAAAAGAGCAATATCAAAAACAGGTGCTTGACTATTTTAAAGCTGAGTATCGTGCAGGTAGGACCCCTAATCCCTGTATCAGGTGTAACAGCTTTATTAAATTTGGTGCTTTACTCGAGGGTGTCCAGAATATGGGCATAAAGTATGATTATTTTTGTACTGGCCATTATGCAAAAATTGTAGTACCGGAATCTGGTATCTGGGGTAGTGAAGAACGCCCTCACATGATTGCCTGTGCCCTTGATGCAACAAAAGATCAGGCATATTTTTTGTATCGTATTCCATCTGCAACGCTGGCAAAAGTCCGCTTTCCGCTTGCTGGTTATACCAAAAAAGAAACCTTTGCCATGGCACGAGATCGGCATTTAAAAGCTGCGGAACGACCAGAAAGTCAGGATTTTATTCCACCAGAGTATTTTGAGTACCTGTTTTCTGATAAGCCTTCAATTCCTGGTGATATCATTGATTTGGACGGTCATGTTCTTGGTCGCCATCGCGGAATCGAGTACTATACGGTAGGACAGCGCAGAGGCCTTGGTGTGAGTGCCAATCGTCCGTTATACGTACACTCTATTGATGCACAAAAAAATCTTGTTATCCTTGCTGATGACTCAGACCTTGCTTCGTACAGTTTGCTTGCAGATGATTTTGTATGGCCGGCAGGAATTGTTCCTGACTGTGACTTTGATGCTATGGTAAAGATACGCTTGGCATCTCGACCTGTGCCTGCTCATGTTGCCCGCTATGATGACAAGAGCTTTCAAATAACATTTGAGACTCCGCAACGTGCTGTTGCTCCTGGCCAGTCGGTTGTTATCTATAAGGATTCTGTTATTGTTGGTGGTGGCGTCATTTCAAAGGCCATAAAATGAAAAATAATCTTGCTTATTTGCTGTCTATGCAATTTCTCAATAATAGTCTATACTAGCTTTTAAAAATCATATTTTACTGTAATACGATTTTTTTAAGTAAAAAAGGAAGCTGTTTCAGGACTTATGTATTCTTTTTGAAACAGCCTATAGTATTGAGGTTATTCATGGAAAATCAAACAAAACAACGAAACTCATTCTCAGGATCATTGGGTTTTGTTCTTGCAGCTGCAGGTAGTGCCGTTGGCTTGGGAAATATTTGGCGTTTTCCTTATTTGGCAGCAAAAGATGGTGGCGGTCTTTTTCTTCTTGTTTATTTAGTACTTGCACTGACTTTTGGATTTGCACTGCTTATTACCGAAGTTGCAATCGGTCGTAAAACTCAGGAGAGTCCGCTTACAGCCTATAAAAAAATACATCCTAAGTGGGGCTTTTTAGGCATTTTCTCTTTTATCGTACCATTCCTCATTTATCCGTATTACTGTGTTATTGGTGGCTGGGTAGTAAAATATGCCTTTTCATATCTTACTTTTCAGGGGGCTGTTGCGGTAGAAGATGGTTATTTTGGTTCTTTTATTACTTCACAGTGGCAACCAATCCTTTATACAATCATTTTTGCGGCTCTGAGTTTTATCATCGTGTATAAAGGTGTTGAGCACGGTATTGAAAAATATTCAAAGATCCTTATGCCGATTCTTGTGGTAATTGTTTTATTTACCGCTTTTTATTCTCTGTTTATCTCTCATACTGATGATGCTGGAATTACGAAAACTGGTTTGCAGGGAGCTGCTGTATACTTTATTCCTAACTTTTCTGGATTGACGTTGCATGGTTTTCTTGCAATCTTTCTTGATGCTATGGGGCAGCTCTTTTATTCTCTTTCGATTGCTATGGGTATTATGATTACCTATGGTTCGTACATGAAAAAAGATGTTTGTATCATAAACTCTGTAAACCAAATCGAAATATTTGATACTGGTATTGCAGTGCTTGCTGGTATGATGATTGTACCTGCTGTGTATGTATTTTCTGGAAAAGAAGGTATGTCTGCTGGTCCAGGACTTATGTTTATTACATTGCCAAAGGTTTTTAATTCTCTTGGTGGCTTTGGCAGTATTCTCGGTCTTATCTTCTTTTTGATGGTATTGTTTGCTGCTCTTACTTCTGCGGTTTCGATTCTTGAGGCTATTACTTCAAGTATGATGGATAAGTTTAAGTGGAGTCGTAAGAAAGCTACGGTCATCATGGCTGTAACTACTTTTGTTGTTGCTGTTATTGTCTGTCTTGGATACAACGTATGCTATTTTGAAGTTATGATGCCTAACGGTAGTGTTGGTCAGATTCTTGATATTATGGACTACTTAAGTAACAACATTCTTATGCCAATAGTTGGCTTTCTTACTTGTATTCTTATTGGTTGGATTGTTAAGCCAAAAACGACGATCGATGAAATTACGCGCAACGGTGAAAAATTCTTCCGTAAGGCTTTGTATATTGTTATGATTAAGGTCATAGCACCTGTCTTCTTGATAGTCATTCTTCTAACAGGTTTTGGTATTTTCTAATACTATGTAAAAGCACCTTAAAACTTCGGTTTTACGGTGCTTTTTTTGTACTCAGTCCCGAGGTGTAGAGAGCGCTCACATAAGGGGTACAGTAAAGAGTTTAACTGTATTTCAAGAATTATGTTTTGTGCAATTATCCTATTTACAAAGTATTAAATATAAGATATAAATATAGCCCAATTAATATACGAGTTTTCCATTATATAAAGTGTAAATAAAAAAGTGATAATACAAATAAATAGCTTTATATCATGGAGATTTTAATGGCTAAAGAAAGAAAAGAACTGGATCGGTTTGATACAACCGCCCATCGTGACGTCCCGATTATCGTAAAACTGCTTGCAGTTATCATCACATCTGTTATTGTGAGTGTTGCTGGGGTCGCTTTTCTAGAACTTACTATTTTTGCTTCTGGTGTCCAACAGTCAACTGATGAGGATCTTGAAAAATTCTCTTCAGGGCTGGAAACAACGTTGGATGATTGGCGTAACATTCTTGAAGCAGATGTATTGCTTTTATCTAAACGTCCTAATCTTGGAGAATACACTGCAACACACTCAATCCCTGATCTTACTTCTGTTATTAACTGGGAAACAGGTGCCCTTGACCTTGATCTTCTTGCAATTACAGATGCCTCTGGGGCAGTTCTTGTCGGTACTGGTGTTTCTTCTGGAGATAACTGTAACTCAATAGGAGCGGTAAAAAGTTCCTTACGAGGTGTCGCAAGTTACTCGTATGCAAGCATTGGCAGTTTAGGATTTTCCCTCATTGCTGCAGCACCAATTAGATTTAAAGGCTCTGTTGTAGGTTCCGTTGTGTCTGCTTACTCCCTGTCCGATGGTGAATTTGTACAGCGGGCACAAAAATCTTACTCTGCAATGTGCCAGATTTATGAAGGTAAAAACTGCGTTTCCACAACGCTTGGTGATGAGTATTTAGGAACGAAGTATACCAATGATGATATTGTTAAAGAGGTACTCTATAATGGAAACGAGTATCACGGCAATAATATCATCAACGGTAAAGAATACATGTCTGTGTCTTTTCCACTTATATCAAGTAATGGCGAAATTTCTGGAATGGTATTTCTTGCCAGAAGTACTGCACTTGTCAATGCAATCAGAAATCATACTTTGATGATAGTTATTCCTGCAGCCTTTATCATTGTTTTGATATTGACAATTCTTAGTTATCGCTTTGTCCATTGGCTCATGTGGCGTATTTATAATGTTACTAACTTTCTTAAAGAGCTTTCTACTGGTAATGCAGACCTTACCAGACGCTGTAAACTGTTTATCAGAGATGAAATCGGTGATCTTATCATTCACTTTGATTTGTTCCTTGATAAATTGCAGGATATCATGCGTGAGGTTAAGGGAACAAAGGCGGAACTTGGTAAATCAGGGGCGGAACTTTCTACTGGTACTCAGGATACTTCCAGTGCCATTACCCAGATTATTTCTAATATCGATGGAATCCACAGACAAATCAATACTCAAGGTGAGAGTGTAAGCAAGACTGCTGTTGCCGTTAATGAGATTGCACAGCATATCACTAATCTTGATGGTCTGGTTAAGAATCAGGCCCAGGGGGTTATTGAGGCATCTACGGCAATTGAGCAGATGTTAGGTAATATTGCATCGGTAACTAATTCCGTTGATAAGATGACAGCGTCTTTTAATTCTCTTAACGCTAACGTGCGTTCTGGCTTTACCAAACAGCAGAATGTAAATGATAAAGTCCAGCAAATTGAAAAACAATCACAGATGCTTGAAGAAGCAAATAAGGCTATCTTGAGTATTGCAGCTCAAACAAACCTTCTTGCTATGAATGCTGCCATCGAAGCTGCACATGCGGGGAATGCGGGTAGAGGTTTTTCGGTTGTTGCTGATGAAATTAGAAAGCTTTCCGAGACTTCTGCATCCCAGTCAAAGTCAATTGGTACACAGCTTTCAAGTATCAGGGACTCGATAACTGAGGTCGTTGCCTCATCTAACGAAGCAAGTGAAGCTTTTAGTAGTGTTTCTGACCATATCAGAAAGACAGATGAACTTGTCGCACAGATTAAGACTGCTATGGATGAGCAAAATGAAGGCTCTAAGCAGATCAGTGAGTCACTTAAACTGATGAATGAAAGTACTCAGGAAGTTGAGAATGCTGCAAAGCAAATGTCTTTGCGTAATGAAAAAATCTTGCAGGAAGTAACTACGCTACAGGATGCTACAAGTGGTATCGTGTCTAACATGGATGAGATGGCTGTTGGAGCAAAACAGATAAACGAGACTGGGGTCGCTTTAGCAGAGGTCTCCGGTACGGTACAGACTGCTATTACAAAAATTGGCAGTCAGATTGACTTATTCAAGACAGAGTAGAGGATGGGACAGGAGTTTTTATGAAAAAGATCGTACTTTATGTTTTACTTGTGACGACACTTGCAATGCTTTTTACATCCTGCAAGTTTAATGAAAAAAAAGCCTCTGTTAAAAAACATGCAGTTATCCTGCGGTTTGCAGAGAGCCATGCTGCTGGTTATCCGACAGCGCTGGCCGATCAAGAGTTTGCACGTCTTGTTGAAGAAAAAACTGATGGTCGTGTTAAGGTTGAAGTACGTACTGGCGGTTCGCTTTCTGAAGTCACCGTGGAGGCAATTGAAGGTCTTAAGACGGGGGATATTGCATTTTCTCGTATTTCGTCTTCGCCACTGTCTACGTATGTGCCTAAGTACCGGGTACTTGGTCTGCCATATATATATCGTTCTGCAAGCCATATGTGGGCTGTTTTAAACGGGACAATCGGTCAGGGCTTGCTTGAAGATGTTGAAAAATCTGGCTCTGGTCTTGTCGGTTTGTGCTATTACGATGGTGGTTCCCGAAACTTTTATTCAAAAAAAGAAATAAACTCGCTTGCTGACATGCAGGGATTACGTATTCGTGCTCAAGGTGCTATGGTTGTTGATATGTGTGAAGCTCTCGGCGCTGTCCCTATGACTGGTATTGGGATGTCTGAAGTTCGTGGTAATCTTGAAAATGATGTTATCGATACCGCAGAAAATAACTGGGCTACCTACGTAAGTACCGGTGACTATACTGCAGCGAAGTATTATATCTTGGATCAGCATACTCGTGTACCTGAATTGCTGGTTGCTTCACAGAAGGTGCTCTCACGTCTTGATCAAAAGGATGTGGAGGCAATAAAAGAAGCTGCAAAAGTTGCACAAGAGTATGAGATTGCAAAATGGCGCGAAAATGAGTCTGCTTCTGAAAAGGTGGTACGTGCCAACGGTAATACGATTATAGAGCTTTCTGCATCTGCATTAAGTGAGTTTCAGGATGCCATGCAACCGCTCTATGATAAGTATGCAAGTCAATATCGTTCTTTAATAAGCGAAATTCAAGCTATAAAATAGATACCTGGCTCTAGTTTTATGCTGTTTTGGAATCGCCTCTAAAAACTGCTTTTGGAGGCGTCCTAAAACATATCTCTCAAAAAGATATCTTATGACTGCGCGCCCACGGTCACACACATCGCGTACCCCGACCCTTTGGGTGATATATATCTTATAAACTTTACATTTCACGATTTTTTAAACTCCCCACCATTACGGATCAAAAAAAACTGAAAAAATCATAAAAAAAACTGCCATAAATGAAACTTGTTCGTCTAGATATATGTACGTATATTTGGTTTGCTGTTGTTTGCCTGCAGATTTTTACAGCAAATAGGAGGTAATAAATGGAAGAGTGGACTCAGAAAGAAATGGAAACTTTGTATCAGCAGATACAGGTAAAGGCATCGCACGATGCAGAATTTCGTAAGAATTTGCTTACAGATGCAAATAAGACAATAGAAAAACTGGCTGGTAAAGCACTTCCTGACGGATGTGCCATAAAAGTTATAGAGCAGGATCCGAACTATGCATCAACTCTTGTTATTCCCGATCTTGTAAGCGATGAACTGGACGAAAATGCACTGGATAAAGCTGCGGGAGGCATCTCCTTTGTATTAGTTGTCAGTGCTTGTGCCGCTGCATTTGCAGTTGGTCCTTGCCCTGCAGATGCTTGTGCTGGAAAACTTGGTTTTAAATGAGTCTATAGTCGCGCGCCTTTCGTTTCTTGTCGATTAGGATCGCATACATACGTTTATTCATGGAAACTATTATTTTAACTGATCTGGAACAGATTAAGCAGGCTGTGCGTTTGTTCCAGATATCTGACAGTATATCGTTTGAGGTAAAAAACGACAGTCGGCTAATTGCACTCGTATGGAAAGATAAAGACACTTTTATCGGTATTATTACCGGTTGCATGGCTGATACTGGTGATGGTTGTCTGATAACTTTGCTGTATCTGGAAAAACTGTATCGGACGGCTGATTTGATCCGTCGAATGGTAAGATTGTTTTTTGACGTGGTACAAGAGCGTTTTTGCGTACATGCATTATACTGGCGGTATGTTCATTGCAAAGAAAAAGATCCATACCATTTGATATTGCGGGAAATTCCGGGAATTGAGCTTGCTCATGAGTTGCTTGTCAATTGGTTTTTGCTGGATTTACATTCTTTAATTACAGCTAACAAACGTATTAGTGATTGTACTGAAGATCTGCTGAGGCAAAAAGGTGCCGTACTCATTCCGTATGCAGGTTGCACACAAGATATGTATGGTCAGCTTAGTGTGCTTAAAGATGCTGATAAAGAAGTTCAGTCTTTACTGCCTTTTAACGGAATGCAACATGCAGGTATAGAGGGCATGTTCTGTGTATCTGCAAAAGATAAAACTTTGTTTGGTTGGATGAATTTTCATGAAGCAGATGCTAAAACCATGGAAATCAATCGATTTTATATACTTCCAGAATACCGCCCTAAGGGTATTGGTATGTATTTTGCTGGCTGTATGATACACCAGTTTTCAAAGCAGTATGTACAGTGTCGTTTTGCGATACTGACTAAAAATACAGCCATGCAGTATTTTGTACGACATTTTTTAGGCGCATACAGTCAAGAAAGTATTGAAACCTGTATGTCTATCAGAATTAATGAGGCATTATAGTTTTGTGTAACGCACTGCTATTGGCTGTGAAGATTCCGGTGATGCAGTGTTTTAAAGGAGAGTAGTACTAATTATGAAGTGGTCTCGGTATAACCGTCTGTTTAAATCTAAACGAAACGGATGGCTTTTGTATAATGCCGCTGCAGGTTCTTTTTTGCAGTTGTCTGATCAGGCTGCAGAGGCTGTCCTTTGTATTAAACAGAACCCTGACGCTTATGATTTTTCTGAGCAGCCGCAGTTATATCTCACACTCAGGCACTTAGGCTGTATTGTTGAAGATTCGCAGGATGATGACTTTTATAATATATTAAAAATGCGAAGGCTTACCGCAGCTTATGCCGCTACCTCTTTGCTGTTGACCGTAGCAATTACCAGAAACTGCAACTTTGCATGTTCCTATTGTTACGAGAGCAACCGTACTGGCAAGCCTATGTCACATGAGACTGCACAAAAATTGCTGGACTTTATTGCAATGCATAAAAAAATGGATAAACTCAACATTATCTGGTACGGAGGCGAGCCGCTCTTAGGTATAGAGCGTATCCGTGAGCTTGATGCTAAATTCAAGGAAGCAAACTATGATTATACTGCCATGCTGGTAACTAACGGCAGTCTGTTTGATGACAGCATTATTTCTGATTTAAATATGCTGCATATAGATCGTATACAAATAACTTTAGATGGCTGTAAAGAAACTCATGACAGCCGAAGATTCCAAGTTGACGGAAAGGGGACATTTGATCGGATATTAGAAAATCTAAATAAAATTATGAATTCAGATTACAAGGGTATTGTTCAAATCAGGGTTAATGTTGATATGCGTAACAAGGCAGACTATATAGATGTATATCGGCTGATAAAAGAGCAATATACCGACACATATGGAAAACGTATATTTGTCTATCCAGGATTTGTAAAGGGAGATGGACATCCTGATGCAAGTTGTTTTTTTGATTCTTCACTGACAGGTAAATTTGTTGCCGACATTGCACGGGAAGAAGGTGTCGAGGCAATGTCTTTGTTTCCACATATGGCAAGTTACGGCTGTACACTTACGCGCCACAATGCCTATGTCGTGGGTCCTGACGGAGAACTGTATAAATGTTGGGATGATATAGGTCTACCAGAAATGGTTATTGGTCATATAGATGATTTTACTAACTGGAATATGTCTTTATATGCACGGGGAATGGTAGGTGCGTCCTATCTTGAATCTGAGGAATGTAAGAACTGTTTTTATTTTCCGGTATGTGACGGCGGCTGTCATAAAATACGGCTGCGCAATTTGATGGATAAAGGAAACAGAGATTGCTGTTCTTATTTCCGTGATCATCTGGAAGAATTGTTGGAATTACATTTTGAGCAAAAACAGAGAGCTCAAAAGACGGAGCATGTATGACTTTTTCTTATGTAGTTTTAAAACGACTGTATGAGTTTTGTCAGGTTGAACCGACTCTTGCAGAGCAGTTTGCTCATGGTGAGTCTACTGCTGATGCTGAAGGATTGCTTTCCCGTTTAAAGGTCAATGTCCAACCGGCAGAAGTGAAAAAGCTTTTTGCAAAACTTACGACAAATTCCCCGACAGAGAACCCCTTTTTAGCTGCATATCTACCAAAGGCTCAAAAAATACATGCTGATATAGATGTGCGAATTGCTCGTGAGCAGTTTACTGATCCAGCCTTTTTTCGTAATCTGCAGATTACAAGAAATAGGATTTTTCTTGAAGAACCTATGCTGCGAAGTTATGCATATCTACGCTATTATCCTCTGGCTTGGGAACTTTCCGATGGTTGCGGTGTGCAATGCCCCTTCTGCGGACTAGAAGCTCCTGCTTTAAAAAAACACTTTTCCTATACAAAAACAAATGCAGCTTTGTGGAAGGAAGTGCTTATTGCAGCAAAGGAACTGGTGGGACAGGTCTGTGCAAGTGCTCCGTGTTATTTTGCTACCGAACCGCTTGAAAATCCTGATTATAAGCGATTTCTTACGGATTTTCGCTCAGTATTTGGGACTATACCCCAAACTACAACAGCAATTGCAGAACGTGATCCAGAGCAATTCAGAGCATTTTTGGCATGGATCGGTAAAAAAGAGCTTGCTGATGCGGCTGTTCGTATTTCCATACGTAACAGGGCTCAATTTTATGCCATTATGTCAGCATATTCGCCGGAAGAGCTGGAAGACATAGAACTGCTGCCTAATAATCCTGAATCTGTCCGGTTTTATGCGGCCTCGGGAAGGGCAAAAGAAAAGACAGGTAGTTTACCATATAGTATATCCTGCATTGCAGGAATACTTGTGAACATGGTACGGTGTACTGTGAGCTTTGTTGAACCGGAAACACCTTCGGAACAGTTTCCTACGGGAATACGCATTCATGAAAGCAGACAGTTTTCTGATGCAGCGGAATTTCGCCAGGCACTTAGAGTGCTGCTTAATATGCATGTTCGGGATGAAATTCAGATACATGACCACTTAAGTTTCAATACCTATACAACTTTAGCACACCAAAACAACGAGTATACGTTTACACAGCAGGGAATGCGCTGCCGCATGCGGGTAAACAAAGTGCTTTCGCAGAGTTTAGAACTTTGTCGTAAAGGAACGACACTTGCTGAAATTAGTAAAAATGTGGGAATAAACGGTTTTGTGCTGGATGATGTAAAGCAGAAGCTAGATATGCTCTACACAAGGGGCTATCTGCGATGCATTCATTCGGGTGCAACCGTATAAATAAAGTAAGGAGGTTCAATTATGGAAAATTGGACAAAAGAAGAAATGGATGCTGCTTATGAAAATATTGTTAAAAAGGCAGCAAAAGATCCGGCATTCCGCAAAGAGTTGCTTGCTAATCCTAATGGAGCAATAACCTCGGTGGTAGGTAAAGAAATTCCTTCGTCTTTTAAGATTCGTATTATCGAGGAAGATCCTGCATATGCAGCAACTTTTATACTGCCACATTTTGATAATAAAGCCTTGGATGATTCAGATCTTGATGCTGTTGCTGGCGGTGTATACAATCCAAGTGCAAGTGCCGAGGCATGTGGGGCTAAAGGTTGTGGTGCCAATGCTTGTGCTGGAAACGCAGAAGTTTCTAAAAAGGTATGATTTAAAGTAATTGCAACGGCTTTTTGAATCAATGTGGAGTATATCGTTAGTGGTATACTCCACTATTCTGGGATGATACAATGGAAATTGAACAGATATTTTGTACAGTACAAGAAATTGTAGCAGACTATGCCCATGGAAAAGAAATTACTATGCAAACTCAGCTGTTCCAAGAAGCTGGGTTTGATTCTCTTACGCTTTTTAGTGTGCTTGTAGAGTTAGAAGCTATGTTTCATATACAAATTCCGACGGATCAGCTGGATAAGTATAAAACTGTTGAAGATGTTGTCCGCTCAATAAAAAAATTGACAACAAAGCAGTAATCTTTCTTTTTTAATCTAGTTCAAAAAAAACTGAAAAAAAATCATAAAAAAACTGCCATAAATGAAACTTGCTCGTCTAAAAATATAGGCGCAATATGTGCAATGTTTGTATTATTAGGAGGAATGCCGATGTCACAAGAAAATATCAAGAAGTTCTTTGAAGAACTTTCTAATACTGAGGTATTGCAAAATGAATTGACACAAGCTGCTCAAAAGGTACTTGATCAGAATTCTGCTGCACAGGCTTCGGTTATCGCAGACTTTGCAAAAAAACATGGATATAAGTTTACTGCTGATGAGTTGCTTGCTGCTGCGCACCAGACTGGAGATGAAATGCTTGATAAGGATGAACTTGATGCTGTAGCTGGTGGTGGACAAGGTGGATTAGGTGACTTGATGGCATTTCTCAAAAGGAAGGGATGGATATATAAAAAAGAATATGGCATACGAAGAACGTAAGACCTTTTAGATGCCAAGTCCAAGTAAGTATATTCTGCTAGTATGTATTACTGGGTACCGAGGCTAGACCTCGGCGAGAAAACTGCTTGTGAGAGATATAAGATGAAAAAGACAAAGAAGATGCTATATGCATTATTTGATTACTATTCTTTTACTCCCAATAAAAAGTTAGAAGCCATTATCAATGAAACGCTTTCTTCTGCTTATAATCCTTTTAATACTATCCCTCTTGATGATGATACACTTGATCTGCTTAGTGCTGCAGGTAATACAGAACAAAAAGATATTCCTCCTGAGATGAGAAAAAAGTGAATTGTAAAATTGCCAAATTGAAAGAGTAGTGTTAAAATATACTTATATATATGAAATCAATTTTGGTAAACTGTAGATTATACGTCTGTAGGGTCGGATGAGGTATTGAATGAATACCCAGCTCGACTATACTGCAATCTGGCATCAGTATAAAGATAGTGTTAGCAGGTATATTTTTTCTCATATTTCTAACACTACTGATTGTGAGGATTTAGTTTCAACCGTATTTACCAAAATTGTCAGCACCGGCAACTCCTATCGTGGGGATCCCAATTCCGTATCAAGCTTTATTTATCGTACTACCCAAAATCTTGTCATTGATTATTATCGCACGCGTAAACGACATGAGGAAATTCCAGAGTCACTGGAAGCTGCCTCTTGTATCGAAGATGAGTTTTTAAAACAGACAACACTGGATTTTCTGGCGGATGCTCTGGCGCTCCTTGGTGATATGGAACGGAGGGTCATCATCTTTCATTATTACAAAAATCTGAGTCTTACTGATATCGCTACAAAAATGCAGATAAGTTATGGCCGTGTCAAATTGGCACATAACCGTGCCCTGAGTTTTATAAAAGAACAATTCAAGAATTACGATTTATAAGGAGTTGGTGATGGCAAAGCCACTATTTAGGAAGTCGTAAAAAATGTATTCCTCTTTCGATTTTTTTAGCAATTCTTTTGTAGATTAATTGTAATTAGTATAGTAGAATTAAAGTGTATGTATAGTGCTGCTGCGGAGTATGAAAAATGCAAAAACAATGGAACATAACAGCTTATATCTTTATATTAGCAGCTTTGCTTGAAATTATTTTTTCTTTATTCACACCGTTTGCATTACGAGTTAACCTAAGCATGTATTTTAGCCTTCGTTTTTTTATTTCCTTGATTGTAAGGGTGGGTATTATTGTTTCTTTTGGATGGGCGGATCTTGCAATTTGTCGAGCTATCCTTAATAAAAGATGTACGACTACTGAGCTTAATAAACTGATTTTTGGCGATCTGATAGTTTTGACTGTATTGATACATGCGGCTCTTGCCTATTCTATATTTTTTTATGTGAGACAGAAAAGTCAGCACTTTGATTTTACTACTCTTGTTTTTATTGCACGGATATTTAGTTATATTCCTGGCTCTAATTTGTTTTTTTCTTTGCAGCTTCTTCCCCGTCGACTGAGTTTACTCAATATTATGCATGTACTGGAAAATCTGTTGATTGTAATTGGCTTATTGCGTTTTTCGCTTATACTTGAAAAAACTAAGGAACGATTATCAAGGCTTGATGATGAACTTTCGATAACAACTCCACTCTCGTTGAAACCTGCTGTCGGGTTTGTGCAGGCAATTAAGAATGCTTTTCTTAATTATTTTTCTTTTTCTGGTTGTGCAACCCGTTCTGAATATTGGTGGTTCTTTTTGGCATTGGAATCTGTGTTTGCTTTATTAGGATTTTGTATGTATTACAATTATCACTATTGTAATTTTGATCTGTATTCATTATTTATGATGATAACAATCATTTTTTTTGCACTTACCGCCTTACCTGCGTTTTCGATTAATGTACGTCGGGCTCATGATATGGGACTTATGGGTATATTTTCATGGATACCGTTCTTTGGTCTTATAGTTTCGCTTGCACCGAGTAATGCAGATAGCAAGTATCGATACGGAGTTCCGATCCATCCTATTATGGCAGTGATCGTAAAGATTCTTGTTGTATTGCTTGTGATCGTGTTTTTATATCGTTTTAGCGGTGTTATACTTTATTTATTAATTTGGTAACTTAAAAGTGCTCAACGAGTAAGGGACCTCTCTATTGTACATTTAGAGTGTATGAAACGGTATGGTTTTGTCCCATTAAGTCAGTAGCAATGACACTGAGCACATTTCTACCTCTGGTGAGTGTTAAGTCTGCAATGAGATGCTTTTTATCGTTTGGATACACTTTTTCAAGAGGATAGCTCTTATTACCGATGACAGCAACTCGTTGGTTTTCTTGTTTAAGCAAATCGTATTTTATTGTTTCGACGACAGTACCGTTTATTGAAACTGTTGTTTGATAAGGTGTCACTGTCTCTTGTCGGGTACGATAAATGTAATACTGTCCTGCAGGTAGTGTTTGTGTAACTCTAAAATCATATTCTACGCCTTTTTTACTTACGGCACTTAGATTGCCTATGTGTATGTCGAGCTCCTTATTGGTGCGAGGCATAAGAATACGAGGATTTATGGCGGTCTGTTGATGGATATCTAAAATCTGGAACTCGAGACAACTCTCGCCCTGCATCCAGCCGGAACTACCACTTGTTCCTAATTCTGTATCAGTGGTGACGGATTGTAATTGGGTAAGATTTGGCGATAGGCTTTCCTCATCAAGATTTGCGTATACGCTGATGATATTATCTTTGTGTGCTATGATAACTGCGTTACCGAGCGTTGAATTATACCAACCAAGGTCATCATCATGTTCTGTTATGATACCCACTATTTTTCCTGCATCAGTTGGGTGAATGGTGGCAGAGTTTCTGAATATGATGGAAGTACTGATAGTGTCACCTCGTAACTGCCCAAAATACGAAAAAAGTGATTCTGATACTATTTCCTGTTGTGGCCAGTCAAATGCAAATAGCGGTGAGGTGAATATTACGCTTAGAATCGTATGTGCAGTAATACAAAATAGTGCCAGTGTTTTTTTCATGATGTGACTTCCTTAGTTTTTTGATAGCTCTAGTCGTGATATCTGTGTATCTTTGCCGATAAAAAGCGAGTCTTCATCTGCTATAATGAATGAGGATTTTGCTTTATACGAAAATGTACCTAAGACGTTCATTGAGGTTTCAAGGATGGTGACCGAGTACATGTCATTTTGACGGCTAAGAACATATGCTGTATTGTCAACTTCAGACTCCTGAATTGATAATACGCGACCTTTTAAAGGAATTTCAGTGTTTTTGCCAGTCTCGCAATTGACGATTCCTAAACCATTAGGTGAATTATAGTAAAGTAACGAAGAATCTTTACTAAATTGTACAAGGCTTTGAGATGTCTGATCCTTTTCAAAGTATTTAAAGTATATGATAATACTATGCTCTTGTTCGCGTTTTGCAAGAACGATTCGTTGTTTGTTTTGTCCTGAGATACAGGCAATGTAACGACTGTCAGGAGAGAGCGCAGCACCTAATATAATAGGGTATTCACTGCCGCTCGGGCTAAACTGCTGAAGTTGCTCTCCCTCATTTGAGAAGGCGATTATGGTACCGTCTGCAAATCCGACAGCACAGCCTGCGG
Source organism: Treponema sp. (assembly GCA_024695475.1). Lineage (GTDB taxonomy): Bacteria > Spirochaetota > Spirochaetia > Treponematales > Treponemataceae > Treponema_D. The sequence continues at coordinate 15,896 of JAILIC010000073.1, read as the reverse complement.
CAGATGATGAAAACGCTGTTATAGGAAAAACACCTTCATAGCGCCAGCGCTCACTGCCGTCTTCATTGCATTGCATGAATGATGCTCCGCCTGGAAAAAAGTGATATATTTTGTCATCAAAGAAAAAAGGAAAGCCACTTGTTTTTATGGTGCCTGCAAGACTACCATCTTGGTTGTAAAAAGGAATTGTGGTGGCACTTCCCGCATATTGTGTGTAATAGTGGGATGATATTGTAGCTTTATAAGGAAAGGTGATAGATGAAATTATTTTTCCGTCTTTGGTAAAGTATCCCATTATTTGACCTAGTTTAAAAGGAATGGGAATGTCATCTTTTGCAGGTTGTGAGAGTGGTTGTTGCACACTGATTGACCATACAGGAAGAAGTTGTAATTCTTTTGCAAGCGGCTGAGATGCAAGAAATATATATAAAAGAAATAGGGTAAAGAAACAAAAGCTGATAACAATAGTTGACTTTTTCACTTTCATATTTTTTATCGTATCTTATATGGAATACACCTGTCAAGCATATCAACGCTTGACAAAATAACGCTAACAATGCAAAATATTCAAAAATTATGTAGGAGCTCCCTGTGGAAGACGATATCCTAACGATAGAAGAAGTTGCAAAGTATCTAAGAGTTTCAGAGCGTACTGTATATGACTGGGCTCAGAAAGGTGAAATTCCTTCTGGTAAGATAGGTACTGTATGGCGTTTTAAGAAATCTGAAATAGAGAATTGGGTGAATGAGCGTTTGTCATCTGGTGTTAGATTTAATGTTGCTAATACTCCAGTGCAAGTAAAGAATATTCTTTCCCCAGATAGAATTGTTTTTATTTCTCATTCTACAAAACATGATGCTCTTGTTGAATTAGCTAATACTTTAGGGACCGCTCCTCAGGTAAAAAATTCAGCAGAATTGGTAACCGAGATATTGAAGCGAGAGGAATTGATGTCAACTGCGATTGGTCGTGGTATTGCTATTCCTCATGTTCGATTATCTTCTGTTACAGATCTTGTTATGGCTGTTGGTATTTGTTCAAATGCAATTCTTGATTTCCAGGCTATTGATGATACTCCTGTCCGCTTGTTAATCATGATTGCTGCAGCATATAATCAGCATTCGTATTATTTACAGACATTGTCCTTTTTTAGTTCCCGTCTTAAGAATCAGGCGTTGCGTGATGCATTGCTTGTTTCAAAAGATGCACAGAGTGCTTATGCACTGCTTACTGCAGAGTAATATTTTTTAATATAATGGATGAGCTGTCTTATTTGTGGAAGTTAAGCGAATAAGGCAGCTTTTTTTATGTGTGGTATACTTTTGTCTATGGTAATAGAACTGGTATCCATTTGTCTGTGTTGCTCATGTTTTGGTCGATGAGTCCAATAGGAACATGTGCCGTAGTTTCTGCTAGTACATATGGTGTTTTATTTACAGTGATCTTTGCGCCCGGAATATCTAGAGCAAGACCTGCAACGGCATGTTTGTATTCATTTGAAATAAATAATACTGTTTGGATGCCTGTATGTTGCATGAGTGCGCAGAGTAGTAAAGATCTGCTGTCACAGTCGTTGCCTTCACCGGTTAGTGTCGCTATCAGATTGGTAAAATCGGCATTTTTTGCATCTCTTTTGTATTCAAAATCTTGTATCCATGTTAACAGGTATTGTGCTATCGCTGCTTCTGGGTTTGATTTGTTTTCTTTAATGGCTGTAGGATAGAGTGCCTGATTGATTGCTGTTGCTGCCGGTTTGAGACGGGTATAAGCATCTCTGAAAATAATGCGATAATAGCGCTGCCAGGCCTCTTTCCAATTTATGTGTCCAGCATAGGCAGTAAGAATGGCATATTCGCGGTCTACAATCCACTTGTTTGCTTCTGCATCTTCTTCATCAATAGTTGTGTTTATTTTTTTATTATGTATTTGTAAGGTAATGTTTTTTTTCTTTGTTGCTGGATATGAAAATGTTGTTAATAACCCAGGTTCATACAGACTTCCTCTGTCGATGATTATGGAGTCTATTATTGAAGTCATAAACTGATGGCATTTGATTTTCATGCTTTGATCGGTATAACACAGTACACCGAGTATTGCCTTTGAGTTTGAAAGAGATATGGTTGTCGCCCAACCTGTTTGTCCGTCTGTACCAGGAAGTTGCATGGAAAAAGATGCTAGACAACATTGCGTATTGCGCCATGTGAATTCTTCAGCATCTGCTTGTCCGTTGAGTTTTTCGAGCATGTCATCCATTGCTGTTGCGACGGACGGATAACGGTTGTCATCGTATACTTTGACAATGACGGTGACTGGAAAAAATGAATGCTTAAATAGGTAGCCTTTTTCATCGCTGTCTTGTGTTTCTATGCTAAATGCTTCTGGTAAATCAATGGCAAATCCGTATTTTTGTGATACAAACATTTGTGCATTGGCAGTTCTTGTGCTGCAGAGCAAAACAAAGAGTAAAAATATACTATGGAGCCTTTTCATTTTTGCGCACCTCGTTTATAGTATTTTCGGATGAATACAATACCTATCTTATACGAAAATACTGAAATTATTGTTCTTAATAAACCTGCAGGACTTGCCGTTCAGGGAGGAGTTGGGATAGCCCATTCCTTGGATGTTGATTTGCCTAAGCAGGTTGGTTATAAAATCTATCTGGTACATCGGCTTGATAAAGATACTGCAGGATTGATGATTGTTGCAAAAACACCCGCTGCTGCTGCAAAATGGATTAAATTAATCGGCTGTAAGCAAGTTCAAAAAGAGTATGAGGCAATTTGTATTGGGACGCCTTCTGGTGGAAAAAAGGGTGTTATTGCAGATGCTGTAGTACAAGGTGGTGTTGAAAAATCAGCATTGACTCGATATGAAGTGAAAATGTCTCAACAAGTGGTGCTACCGCCAGATGCAGAAGGAAATGAAAAAAAATGCCAGTTGTCTTTAATTCATGTTGTTTTGGGGACGGGGCGTATGCATCAAATTCGTATCCATATGGCAAAGCGGGGGTGTCCGATTGCAGGAGATGATAAGCATGGTAATTTTAAAATGAATAAACTGCTTCGAAAGGCGCGAGGAATAAAATCGTTATTGCTTGCTTCGGTATCTTTGACGATTCCGCTTGATGGAAAAATAAAACAGTTTACTATTCCATTGCCAGAGCATATGCAGTCAGTTTGTGTTGATTTTACTTGACTTATTTATTTGTTTTATGTATAGTAAGAATGTACATTTTAATTTTTCCTTTTAAAATGGACTCGTGACAACGGGTCTTTTTTTGTATATAGGTAATAAGATTTGGATTACGTTTCATTACACACAATCCCACATTATGATGACTGCGCACCTTTAGTTGAGGGGCTTGGTTATACACTTGTAGAGCTAAGGATTGTTCCTCAGAAAAAAACAATACATATTCTTGCTGTTATAGCTTCGAAGGATCCTTCTGTAGATATCGGAGTTAATGATTGTTCTAAAGTACATCATGCACTGTTGCCTCGACTTGAAGCTTTGCTCGGTACTGATGATACATACATGGAGTTGACTTCTCCTGGAATGGAACGAAATATTAAAAATGCAGCTGAGTTTGAGATCTTTGTTGGTCGCGAGGTTCGTGTTTGGGACAGAACCGTAAATGATTGGGTTGGCGGAGTTATAAAATCTGCTGACATGAAATCTGTTACATTTACCATAAAATCAGTAGAGACGGACACTTTTGAAGAAAAGACTGTTCTTTACGAAAATATAGCTAAAGCTAAATTTATACACTTATAAAAAGAGGGGGCTTGAAGATGCCGTCAGAAATGGCAGAAGCTATCCGCCAGTTAATTCAGGATAAGGGAATTTCCGAAGACTCTGTAAAACAGACTATTGAGAATACGCTGAAGGCTGCGTATAAGAGAACATATGGTACTGCCGAAAATGCAGTCGTACGTTTTGCCGATGATATGTCTGATGTTTCTATTTATTCACGTAAGACAATTGTTGACGGTGTATATGATCCAGTTACCGAGATTGAGCTGGAGGATGCTCTGAAATTGAGTCCAGAATGTGAAGTTGGGGATGAAATTGATATTCTTGAGGATCCTAAAAAATTTGATCGTTCTGCTGTTTCAACAGGAAAACAGACGGCTCATCAGGAGTTGAATGAAAGTTTTAAAGATAATCTCTATAATGAATATAAGTCAAAGGTTGGTGAGATTATCATTGGATATTATCAGCGTGAACATAATGGAAATATTTATGTCGATTTAGGCAAAGTTGAAGGTGTTCTCCCTGTTAAATATCAGTCACCTCGTGAAAAATACGAGAAAAATGATCGTATCAAGGCATTGATTGTTGATTTGAAGCGTACATCTAATGGCTTGCAGTTGGTATTGTCTCGAAGTGATCCTAATTTTGTCCGTTCCATTGTTGAGCTTGAAGTTCCTGAGGTCTATGATAAGACTGTTGAAATCCATAAAATTGTTCGCGATGCAGGGTATCGTACAAAAATTGCAGTTTCTGCTACTCGTGAGGATGTTGATCCTGTAGGTGCGTGTGTCGGTTTGAAGGGTGTGCGTATTCAGAATGTCATCCGTGAATTGTATGGCGAAAAAATTGATGTTTTGAAGTATGATCAGGATCCGTCTATTTTTATTAAAAATGCATTGTCACCTGCAGAGGTTATAAAAGTCGTAATTCTTGATGAGGAAAAACGTCAGGCTTTGGCAATTGTTGCAGATAGTCAGTTTTCGCTTGCTATTGGTAAGCAGGGGCAGAATGTCCGATTGGCAAATCGTTTGTGCGATTGGAGTATTGATGTTAAGACCGAAGAGCAGGCCGCAGAAATGGATTTCTCAGAAATTGAAACTCGTAAAGCTGCTCAGAATCTGTTTAAGGATGATGAGGGTAATAATTATGAAGAAATTGCAAGTATTTCAGAACTTCCAGGAGTGGAAGAGCGAGTCGTTGAAATCCTCAAGGCTGCAGGTATTGAAGATATCGAGCGCTTTGTAGAAGCTGTAAAAGATGGAAGCATTAATAATATCAGTGATTTGACTAAGACAGAAATTGAAAAGGTTTCAAATCTTATTAATGAATCTGTTGAATTTGTTGATGAAACTGTAGATACTGATGATGCTACAGACGAAACTGCATCAGATGACAGTGAAGAAGAATACTTCTGTCCAGAATGTGGTGCAAAAATTACACTTGATATGACACATTGTCCTGTCTGTGGTGTAGAGTTTGAATTTAAAGAGGATGAGGAAAAATAGTAAGTATGGCAGATGAATCTGAGAAAAAGCCTGGATTTGTACTAAATAAAAAGAAAGCAGAGGAAAATACTCCTGCATCAACTACTCCTGTAGCATCGGGTGCAAAACCTGCTGCTGAAAAGAAACGTGTTGTTGTTGTAAAAAAGAAGACAACCGTTGTACCTGTACAACATCATGACACACCGCATCCTGTGGTAAAGAAGTCTGGTGCTGATGCATCTGCTGATACTGTTTCTGTAGAGCAGCCAAATCGCCAGGTTGTTGCAAATGAAAAAGCTGTAGAACAGAAACGGAGTGAAGAAGTCTCTCAGGCTAAAACTTCTTCAACCTTAACTTCAAAATCTCCTGTGAGTTTTGAGCTTAATTCTCGTCGCCCTAATGTAAAGGCTGGTAATTTATCGGATCACGCTCGTACGCAGCGAAATAATGGTGGTTACCGTCAGGGCTCTGGCTCTGGATATCAAGGACGTCAGGGGGGATATAATAATTATAATGGAGGTGGCTATAACCGCCAGGGTAATAATTCTTCTAATGGTGGTTATCGTCCACATCGTGAGGGTGGATTTACTGGTGCTCAGGCTCGTGAAGGCTATCAGAATCGAGAGCGTGATACTCGTAATGGTACTGGATATCAGGGACGCCAAGGAAATAATTATCGCTCAAATAATAATGGTACTGGATATCAGGGACGTCAGAACGGTGGTACAGGCTTTAGACCGAATGGTGGTGGCTTTCAGAACCGTCAAAATGGTACAGGCTTTAGACCAAATGGCGGCACAGGTCGTTTAAGTGGATTTGGTAGTCCTGCTCCCGTTGCACCTGATCGTAGTGCTGGTAAAAAACAGTTTAAAGGCAAAAAGCCTGTTTATAATCGAAAAGAAGAAGAAGAATTTGATGAAGACAAATTCTTTGAAACAAAGAAAAAAAATGATACTCCCGCAAGTGTAGTACCAAAGCAGATTGATATTATGGAAACCATTTCTGTTTCGGATTTGGCCCGTAAGATGAATCTAAAGGCTTCAGACATTATTGGAAAATTAATGTCTATGGGAATGATGGTTACTATCAACCAATCTATTGATTCTGATACTGCAACAATTCTCGCTTCAGAATATGGCTGTGATGTACATCTTGTTAGTCTTTATGATGAAACTGTTATTGAGAGTGAAGCTGTTGAGGATTCTAAGATGCTTCCTCGACCTCCAATTGTTACTGTTATGGGTCACGTTGACCATGGTAAAACAAAGACATTGGATGCTATCAGACATACAAATGTTGTGGCAGGAGAATTCGGTGGTATTACACAGCATATTGGTGCATATTCTGTAAGTACCAGTAAGGGAACTATTACATTCCTTGATACTCCAGGACACGAGGCATTTACTATGATGCGTGCCCGTGGTGCTCAGATTACAGATATCGTTGTATTGGTTGTTGCTGCTGATGATGGTGTAATGCCTCAGACTACAGAAGCTATTAACCATGCAAAGGATGCAAAAGTTCCAATTATTGTTGCGGTTAATAAAATTGATAAACCTGAAGCAAATCCTGATCGTGTAAGAACTCAGTTGTCAGAACTGGGACTTACTCCAGAAGATTGGGGTGGTGATACACAGTATGTAAATATCAGTGCTTTGAAAGGAACTGGTATTGATGATTTGTTGGATGCTATTTTGTTACAGGCAGAAATGCTTGAACTTAAAGCTCCTTGGGATACACGTGCTGAAGCTCGTATCATCGAAACTCGTGTAGATCAAGGTCGTGGTATTGTTGCATCTGTTGTTCTGCAGCGAGGTACCTTACATACTGGTGATCCATTTGTTGCAGGTATTTATTCTGGTCGTGTTCGTGCAATGTTTAATGATAGAGGTCAGAAGATTACCGAAGCAACGCCAAGTATGCCTGTTGAAGTTTTAGGCTTGGAAGCTATGCCAAATGCTGGTGATCCATTCCAAGTTACTGAAAATGAAAAGTTGGCGCGCTCTATCTCAATGAAGCGTCAGGAACTTAAACGATTTGAAGATGCAAAAGCTGTTAAGAAGGTTACTCTTGATACTTTGTATGAGACAATCGATGCTAGCGAAGTAAAGGAATTAAAGGTTGTTATAAAGGCTGACTTGCAGGGATCTGCAGAAGCTTTGAAAGTAGCCCTCGAAAAGCTCTCAACAAGAGATATTCGTTTGGTTGTCATTCATTCTTCAGCAGGTGCTATCAATGAAAGTGATGTTATGCTTGCAGCGGCTGACTCTAATGCAATCATTATTGGATTTAACGTCCGACCAACTGCAAAGGCTAAGCTTCTTGCCGATCAGGAAAAAGTAGATATTAGAAAATACAATATCATTTACAAGGCTGTTGAAGAAGTTAAGCAAGCAATGGAAGGTATGTTGAAGCCTGATACAAAAGAGCAGGTTACAGGTACCGTTGAAGTTCGAAATACCTTTAAGGTTCCAAAGGTTGGTGTTATTGCCGGTTGTTATGTTACAGACGGTTTTATCAAGCGTTCAAGTATGGTTAACCTTATTCGTGATGGTATTGTTAAATTTACAGGAAAGGTATCATCGCTTAAACGATTTAAGGACGATGCTAAAGAAGTTCGTGAAGGTTTTGAGTGTGGTGTTGGACTTGAAAATTGGCAAGATATCCAAGTTGGTGATCAAATTGAAGCTTTTGAGTATATTGAAATTGCCCGCAAGCTTGGTGATACGTTGATTGATGAACGTGCTGAGGCTGAAAAGAAAGAAGCTGAACGCGAGGCTGCTGCTAAGGCAGAAGCTGCCGCTGTTGCTGAAGCCGAGGCTGAACAGCTTGCACAGGCAAAGGCTGCTGGAAAAGCTAAAAAAGCTAGACTTGCAGCAGGTGAAAATGCTGGTAAGGCAGAATAGGGTATAATGGGAGAATACAGATTAATAAAGCTGGGAGAGCAGCTTCGTGAAGAAATTGCTCAGATGATCCTTAGACAACAGATAAAAGATCCTCGGGTATCCACTTTTCTTACAATTAATCGTGTGGAAGTGGCAGGTGATTTGAAATATGGAAAAGTATATGTTTCAAGTTTTTTACCTGAGAATCAAGTAGTAAAAGGCGTCGCAGGATTGCAGAGCGCTGCTGGTTTTATACAGTCGACGCTTGCAAAGAAATTGCGAATACGTCAGTTTCCGCACCTGACTTTTATTGCTGATATGAGCACAAAAGAAGGTTTTGATATGGTTAAAAAACTGACTCAGCTTGAACAAGAAGAAAATGCTGCTAAAAACAGCAATGAATAATAGTAAGTCAGTTCCATCCGGGATTGTTTTGTTTGCAAAGCGTCCCGGTTTAACCAGTTTTTCTTCTCTTTATACAATCAAACATGCATTAGGTACCTCAAAAGTTGGTCATACAGGAACACTAGATAGTTTTGCTTCCGGCCTCTTGGTCGTTTGTGTTGGCGCATATACGAAATTAGCTTCTCGAATTACAGATTTTGATAAAAAATATGAGGCGCTTATTCAATTTGGTAGTGAAACAGATACGCTTGATCCTGAAGGTACTGTTGTAAAAACCGCAGAATTGCCTTCTGTTTCTGCATTTACAGAGGCATTACATGTGTTTACAGGAACTTTTGATCAGACTCCTCCGTCATTTTCTGCAATACATGTTGAGGGTAAGCGGGCTAGTGATATGATGCGTGAAGGGCTTTCTGTAACGATCCCGCCACGCAAAATTGAAGTGTATGAATCTACGGTTCTTAGTTTACAAACAACATCTGATAATAGGGTTAGACAGGCTTTAGTTCGCTTTCACGTTTCTAAAGGAACATACATCAGAAGTCTTGCTCGTGATATTGCTTTGCATTGTCATAGTGCCGGGTATCTTGCTGGATTAAAGCGTATATCAGTTGGTCGGTTTTGCTTGGAAGATGCTGCTGGTTTTGACTTTCTCGAATCTTCTATTGATAAAGATATATATGAACAGCAGATGAATTTGCAGATTCAAAGGAAGCTGCAGTCTATGAATGAGGATTTGGCTGCTGATTGTGGTTTTAAGATACTTCATTTGCAGCCTAATCATTATGATGATTTTTATAATGGGCGTCCGCTACGAATGGCTTTTTTTGAGGAACGAATACCTGTAGATGATACAGGTGTGCAATATGCAGTTTTGTCTCATGATGACAAATTTACTGGTATCATAATGCGTGAGTTCGGTAAGTTAAAATATGTATTTGTTGTTCATCATTAATACATTGTGTGGTATACTGTGCAGCAAATGATTGTCTATACATGGAAAGATATTCTACAATTTTATAATGGACTGCAACCGACGCCTGAATTATTTTCATCTGGTACGGCTCTTTCTGTGGGAAGTTTTGATGGACCTCATATTGGTCATTATGCTTTGTTTGATGCTGTTATCAAAGCTTCAAACAAACAAGGGCTTATTCCTGGTATTGTGACTTTTACACGACCTTTGAGTGGTATGAAGAAGCATCATACTGATTATCAGGGGGATGTTTCAACTTTACAGCAGCGATTGGATGTTATGTCTGCAAAAGGAATGAGTTTTGCAATAGTCATTGACTTTTCTGATGAATTTGCTAGAATGGAAGGACAACTGTTTTTTTCTATTTTGCGCGAGGTATGTGATTTTCATTTCCTTGCTGAAGGAAAAGACTTCCATTGTGGATATCGTGGTGCAACTGATATAGAACAGATTTCGTTTTTTTGTAAAAATAATGATGTGGTTCTTCAAGTTGTACCTCCAGTATTATATCTGAATGAGCGTGTGAGTTCTTCTAGGATACGAAACGATATTCTAAAGGGTGATTTGTCTGCTGTATATGCAATGTTGCAGCATGCGTATATCTTGGATTGTACCGACTTTATATGGGAACAAGTTGTAACAGAGGATAGCTCTCTCTGTTTTAGTACTCGGAATATATGTCAGGTTCTTCCACCTGATGGTATATATAATTGTTTTGTAAAACTGTCCGGCAGTAAGCAAACTGCTGCTGCTCATGGTGCAAAAGCAAATGATGCATACAGAACAACGGTATTTGTGGAGTCCCGAATCCTTCGCCTGAGGATTTCACCTGATATCATTATGTCTGATGTATGGACAATAGAATTTATAGTAGGGGATTAAAATGGCACTTACAAAAGAAACAACAGCATCAATCGTAAGTAAATTTGGTGCAAATGAAAATGACACTGGAAACACAAAAGTACAGGTTGCTTTGTTGACAGATCGTATTAAGCAGTTGACAGCTCACGTACAGCGTTTTGCTAAAGATGCAAGCGCAAAGCGTAGCATGTTGAAACTTGTTGGACAGCGTAGAAAGTTGCTCAAATATCTTGAACGTCGTGATCTTGAAACATATCGTTCACTTATTAAAGAACTTGGTCTGCGTAAATAAGTTACTGTAGATGCTTCAGCCTGTCGACCGTGCACCGCAAATGGTCTCAGGCTGATTTTTTTATTGCGGAAAAGAACAAAGAAAGAACTAGAAGGAAAAGATGGTACAAAGAGTTACTTATAAGATTGGAGACGAAGATCTCATTCTTGAAACAGGACGAATTGGTAAGCAGGCTAATGGTTGTGTTTATGCACAGTACGCTGGTACAGCTATCATAGCAACCGTATGTGCTTCCCATAATGTTACAGAGGGAATGGATTTTGTTCCTGTCACTGTTGATTATAATGAAAAATTCTATGCTGCAGGAAAAATTCCTGGCGGTTTTGTCAAACGTGAAGGACGTCCGAAGGATAAAGAAATCCTTGTTTCTCGTCTTATTGATAGACCAATGCGTCCGTTATTTGAAGTTTCATTTGGACGCGAAATACAGATTGTACCGACCTGTGTCTCTGCTGATGGTATTCACACTCCTGATATTTTAGCTGTTATTGCATCTTCTGCTGCGGTTACTATATCTGATATTCCATTCCATGGACCTGTGGCTGCTTGTCGGGTAGCTTATATTGATGGTGAATATGTTATTAATCCTACTTTTCAGCAGCAGGAAAAAGCAAGTTTGGAAATTGTTGTAGCTGGTACTGCAGAAGGCTTTACTATGGTAGAGGGCGGTGCTAATGAAGCTACAGAAGATATAATGCTTGGTGCATTGGAAAAAGCTCAGGGCTTTATTACAGAAATGTGCCATCTTCAGGAAGAATTGCAGAAGAAAGCTGGTAAAGAAAAGCTGCCTCTTGCTCCTCTTGATGTTACTTTGGAAAATGCTGAAGCTATCGAAGCTGAAGCTACTCCATTGTTGCAGGATGCATGTTTCCGCGATGGAAAAACTGCTCGTGGTGTCGCTGTAGAAACTGTAAAAAAGCAGTTGAGTGAAAAATATGCTGAACAGCTTGAAGATCCTATTCAGGCAAAGTTGTTTAATGCATTGTTTGATGATATCCAGTATAAGTTATTGCGTAAATCAATTTTGGAAAAAGGTATACGTATTGATGGTCGTAAGTGTGATGAGATCCGTCCAATTACTTGCGAAATCAATGTCTTGCCTCGTCCACATGGTTCAGCTCTCTTTACTCGTGGTGAAACACAATCTCTTGCTGTAACTACTTTGGGTACCTCATTGGATGAACAGGTATATGATGATATTGATGGAGATAGAAGTGAAAACTTTATTCTTCATTATAACTTCCCGCCATATTCAGTTGGCGAGGTTGGAAAATTGACAACAGGTCGTCGTGAAATTGGACATGGCAATTTGGCTCGTCGTTCATTGGCTCCAATGATTCCAAGCCGTTCTGAATTTCCATATACAATTCGCGTAGTATCTGAGATTATGGAGTCAAATGGTTCATCTTCTCAGGCTTCTACTTGTGGTGGCTGTTTAAGTTTATTGGCTGCTGGTGTACCAATGAAAAAGATGGTTGCTGGTGTTGCTATGGGCTTGATTACAGATGGCCCAAAGTATGAAAACTATAAGATTTTGTCAGATATTCTTGGTGAAGAAGATCATCTTGGTGATATGGACTTTAAGGTTGCTGGTACAAAAGATGGTATTACCGGTTTCCAGATGGATATCAAGATTGCTGGTGTATCAATGCAGATTATGAAAGAAGCTCTTGCACAAGCAAAGCAGGGACGACTCCATATTTTGAGTATTATGGAAAAATGTATTGATAAGCCACAGCCTATCAGTGTTAATGCTCCGAAGATTCTCTCTATGAAGATTCCTGTCGATAAGATTGGTGCATTGATTGGTCCAGGTGGAAAGAATGTTAAAGCTTTGTGTCAGCAGTATAATGTAACAATTAATACTGATGATGATGGTACTGTTACGGTATATGCAAAGTCATCTTCTTCTGCTGAAGATGCTAAGAAGGCAATCAAGGGTATTACTGAAGATCCTGAAGTTGGTACCATTTACAATGGTCCTGTAAAACGTATAGTTGATTTTGGAGCATTTGTTGAAATTCTGCCGGGAAAAGAAGGTCTTTGTCATATTTCAAAACTTTCGCGTTCTCATGTTGATAAGGTAACTGATGTTCTTAAGGAAGGTCAGCAGATTCCTGTTAAATTGATCGAAGTTGACAAAATGGGGCGTCTCAATTTGTCTTATATCGATGCTGTTGAAGAACTTGCTAAAAATAAATAGTTTCAGACTCTAACAGTTTCGATATCATCTTTAAAACCGATTGTTCGTTTGTTGGCAATCGGTTTTGTTGTTTTTGGAGGCTTATCCATGGTGCAGCAAATAGAAATTCCATGTAAAGTAAAAGAAGGAGCTGTTCTTCCTGTTTATAAAACGATTGGTGCCGCAGGTGCTGATATTTGTGCTTTTGTATCTGATACAATTGTGATTAATCCCGGTGAAGTTAAAATGATACCTACAGGATTGTCTTTTGAAATTCCTGAGGGGTATGAGATACAAATTCGTCCTCGTTCTGGATTGGCGGCGAAAAATGGTATTACCTGTCTAAATACACCTGGTACGATTGATAGCGATTATAGAGGAGAGGTTCAAGTTATACTGATTAATCTTGGAAAACAAGCTTTTGAAGTGCATTCTGGGGATCGTATTGCACAGGTAGTCGTTGCTCCTGTAACGCATGGTATTTTTTCTGAAACGGATACCCTGCATGAGACAGCTCGTGGAACAGGAGGATTTGGATCTACTGGAGTAAATGCTTAATGAATAAAGTAGGAATTCCTATACAGCTTCGATTTAAAACTCTTTATGTGTATATTACGAAAGAATTGTTGTTGTATTTCGGAATTCTTTTTTTGTTCTTTTTTGCAATCTTTTTTTTAAATCAGATATTGTTATTAGCAGAAAGTATACTAAAAAAACATGTTCCACTCTGGGATGTTGTTCGACTTATAACATATTGTCTTCCTGTCATCATTGCACAGTCGGCACCTTTTGCTACATTAGTTGGTTTTCTAATGTGTATTGGTGCAATGATGAGTAATAATGAGATCCTTGTTATACGTGCTTCTGGGTTTTCATTCCATGTTATTTTATTGCCTGTCTTGATTACTGGATTGCTTATTTCAGTTTTTTCTTTTTTTGTAAATGATTATTTGCTACCGGTAGGAAATATACGCTATATACAAATGCGGCGCCAAATTGCAATGTCTAATCCAGTAATAGAGCTTGAACCACATGCTATAAAGCGTTTTAATGATTCTATTGTTGTGATAGGTGATGTTGATGGAACTCATGTTTCTGATGTAGTATTATTTAATTTTGATGAAGATGGAAGACAACAGATTATTGTTTCAGGTGTTGCAGAAATTGATAAATCCAAACAGGAAGGCATTGTTATGACAATGCATATGTCTGATGCAATGATAACTACATTTGGTAATACCCATGATAAATCTATTGATGTATTACGATCGGATAGTCTTTTTTTACATATATTTGATGACTCTGTATTTGATGGTACGACAACAGTAAGTCCTGGGGATATGACGTCATATGATTTAGGCAAAGAAATACAGCGGATGAAGAGAGAAGAAAATACTCCTTCTCATAAAAAGATAATAAATCGCTATATTTTAGAGTACAACAAGAAGTTTTCATTACCATTTGGTTCACTTTTTTTTGCTGTATTGGCATTTCCTTTGGCAATTCTTTTTGGAAAGCGGAATGGGCAGATGGTAGGATTTGTTTTAGGATTAATTCTTTGTGTTTTTTATTGGGCTTGTATGATTTTAGGACAAATCTTTTCTAGTAAGTCTGGGGTAGGCGGAATGTTTTCTATGTGGTTGCCTGATATTATGATAGGTATATCGGGAGCTTTGCTCTACGTTGCATTAATACGCCGATGAAGTTAGTTTTATATCTCTATCGAAAGTTTTTTCCTATTTTTTTTGGCTCTTTGATTTTTTTTGTGTTTGCCGTTGAAATTGTCGATTTGTTATTAAATTTGTGGAAATATATATCTAATCAGACTCCTCCATTATCGATCGCGTATGTGTTATTGTTATATATACCAAAAGCTATATCATATGCTATTCCTTTGTCTATTCTTTTTGCTTCGTCATATACGCTTAGTGATTTTTATGCTAATAACGAATTAATTGCTGTATTTGCTTCTGGGGTGTCATTGTTTCGTTTTACGTTGCCACTATTGTTACTGTCATTTCTCCTTAGTTTTGGAATGTTTTATTTTGAAGATTTTGTTGTTGTTCCAACATATGCTAAAAAAACGGAATTACAAAGAGTTTTATTAAAACTTCCCCAGTCAAAGGATAATGATCGAATTGTTGTTTTGAGTGAAGGTGGTAATGTTATATATAAAGCAGCTTATTATGAAGATGCATCACAAAAACTTCATTCAGTTTTTATTGTATTGCGTAATGAGCAACATGCCCTAGATGCTGTTGTTTATGCAGATACTGCAATATGGAATGCATTAGAAAATCATTGGGTTGTAACGTCGTCTTCGTGTCAGTATACTCCATCGGATTTGTTGTTACTTCGATCTGATACTGTACAGTCAGATATCATTTCGCGATTGTCAGAACCTCCAGAAACTTTCAGAAATAATACGGTTTCTGTGGAAGAGGTAACAACGACCCAAGCTAGAGAATATATCTCTCATCTGGTGCGTACAGGTTTACCTGCTGCTGAAGCTCAATCTTTGTATTATAAGAAGTTTTCTTTTCCTTTTGTTTTGTTTATTGTTGTATTTTTGTCGATAGGATTGTCGGGACAAACCCAAAAAAATATATTGTTGATAAGTTTTGCTTTAAGTATTGCTGCTGCTGTCGGATTTTATGTAACGCAAATGGTTTCGATGTTATTTGCTAAATTTGGATACATATCACCATTTGCAGGAGCTTGGTTTCCTGTTATAGTATTTACAGGAATTAGTATTTTATTATTGCGATATGCAAGGACGTAGATATTATGGCTTTTTTTGATATTACTCATACAACTGTAGGACGAGCTCGAACAGGTGTTTTACATCTTCCCCATGGAGATGTTCATACTCCTGTTTTTATGCCAGTTGGTACAAATGCTACTGTTAAAGCAGTTACTAAAGATGATCTTGAAGAAATTGGTTTTGAAATTATATTGGCTAATACATATCATCTTTTTTTACGGCCTGGTCCAGATCTTATACAAGAAGCGGGTGGGCTTCATGGATTTTCTCGATGGAATCGTAATTTTTTG
>JAILIC010000058.1 GCA_024695475.1 Treponema sp. | reverse complement strand
GATTGTAATGTCTCAAAATAAGATTAATTCCGAAGAAATCAAAAGTTTAGTGAGAAGTATAAAGTTTTATATAGGCAACTATTTGGCAGGATACGAGGAATATGAAATAAAGAAAACGGAAGACGGCGCAGAGGTTAAAGTGATGGGGACTACCTATTGGAACACGCTGCCGAAAGTGTATCATATAGGCAATAGAAGGTGGCAGAACTTAGTAAGCAAACTATACGACAAAATCCATGTGGATGAGTGGAAAAAGAATTATAAGCCGGAAGGAATGATTATGGATGGCGATTATTGGAGCCTAGAAATAGGGCTGACGAACAGAAGAAAACGCAGCTACAAGGGCGACAACACCTTCCCGCCAAATTGGAAAGAGTTTATGGCCATATTTAGAGGATTTCGTCCAAAACGCAAGGATGCAATATTATGATGAAATAAGACCAAGTTTCGGTTGATATAAGTTACCTCCTTTCTGCAAAATCCCGGAAGATAATTTCGGGATTTTTGCTGCTGTGACTGGGATGAGAGAAGAAATTAATAAGCTGATTATTTCGAGATTGAGAAAATTTCAAAATCTTGAAAATTTCGAGAAATAGAAGTATAATTAAGTAGTGTATTTGAGAGTGTAAGGAGGCACTACATTATGGAATATTTGACAGTTAAAGAAATGGCGGAACGCTGGGGAATTACAAGTCGAATGGTTACATTTTATTGCAACGATGGAAGATTACCTGGAGCTGTTAAAAAGGGGAACCTATGGCTAGTACCAGAGGATACGGAAAAACCTGATGACAACAGAAAAAATAACGGAAAAAATAACAGACAGAGGTTGAAATAATGGGTAAATATAGATATACATGTCTTGATCTATTCTCTGGAGCAGGTGGACTTTCCAGAGGCTTTTATGATGCTGGTTACAATGTTGTGCTTGGTGTTGATTTTGATGATGCAGCACTTAGGACTTTTAAAGCAAACCATGGAACAGCAGAAACAATGAAACTGGATTTGTTTGATCATAGAAATATTGATGTGATTATAGATTTTTTGCAGAAAAAAAATATTAAGTTAGATATACTTGTCGGAGGACCTCCATGCCAAGGCTTTTCGGTTGCGGGACCACGAGATATGAATGATAAGCGAAATACATTATACACTGCAATGGTAAAACTTGCAGAACGAGTAAAACCACAAGTTGTAGTATTGGAAAATGTTCCAGGAATGGTTCAAACGAATGGTGGAATTGGGGCAAAAAGAGTAGTAGAGGATTTTGCAAAAATTGGTTATAGAATGGTACCAAAGTTGCTTTACGCACCTGATTATGGTTTGCCTCAGATAAGAAAGAGAGTTTTCTTTGTTGGGCTTAGAGATGGTGAAACGGATTTTGTTTTTCCAAAAGCTACTGTTGATAAGGAGCACTATATTACATGCGAAGAAGCGATAGGTGATTTGCCATCTTTACAAACCGATGCGGGTGAGATTATTTACGGAGAAGATATTCAGGATTACGCAATGGCTCCTCAAAATGATTATCAAAGAAAGATGCGAGCAAGATCACAAAATGTTCAGAACCATATTGGTAGTATTCCGATTGAAAAAACAAGAAAGATGATTTCACTCGTTCCAGAGGGAAAGAACTATAAAGCTCTTCCGGAGGAATATCAGGGGATATACAAATACCACGAGGCACTGACAAGATATAATAGCAAGAAACCGTCACTTACTATAAATACAGGGCATCGATCACATTTTCACTATAAATGGAATAGAATTCCAACTGTGAGAGAAAGCGCAAGATTACAAAGCTTTCCGGATGATTTTATTTTCTATGGCAATAAATCGGAGCAGTATAGACAAGTTGGAAATGCGGTGCCACCTATGCTTGGACAAGTCGTGGCGGAGGCAATACTACCATATCTGAAGGATGGAGAATAATAATGTCAAAGTATAGATTTATAGATTTGTTTGCTGGATGTGGAGGCCTCGAAGACGGGTTTTTGCAAACTGGTAGATATACGGATGTTGCTGCGGTTGAATGGCTGAAACCGCAAGTTAATACCTTGGTTAGAAGGCTCGAAACAAAATGGGGCGTCAAAGATGCCAAAGAGCGTGTTATGCATTTTGATATTCAGAGAGAGGAAGAATTGTTTTCGGGATGGGATGATTCTGAGTTCGGTGAAGGAAAAGGCCTTGATTATTATGTGAATAAAGCAGGTGGAATAGATGTTATTATCGGAGGACCACCTTGTCAGGCATATTCTGTTGCAGGACGTGTTCGTGATGAAAAAGGAATGCGAGATGATTATAGGAATTATTTGTTTGAACATTATTGTAATGTTGTAGATAGATATCGCCCCAAACTATTTGTTTTCGAAAATGTACCAGGACTTTTAAGTGCTATACCTGATGGGACCCCTATAACTAAGCTTATCCGTGATGGATTTAGCAAAATCGGTTATGACATTGTGGATGACCTGAAAAAATATGCAAAAGTGAATGCAAGTGAATTTGGTGTACCACAGTCAAGAAATCGAATGATAATAATAGGGATTAGAAGAGATTGTGCAGAGGATACACAAGAGATTCTTCATAGGTTTTACGAAAAAATCTTGCCTAAATATAAAGCAGAAAAGATTACTGTTGAGGAAGCAATCGGAGATTTACCACCAATTTTACCATCATTTGATGAAGAGTCTCATAAAAAAAAGAAGGTATATTCATTACCTGAGTGTAATATTACGTGGCACGTATCAAGATACCATAGTATTCGCGATATGAA
Organism: Treponema sp.; assembly: GCA_024695475.1. GTDB lineage: Bacteria > Spirochaetota > Spirochaetia > Treponematales > Treponemataceae > Treponema_D. Next base: position 3,409 of record JAILIC010000058.1, on the reverse strand, counting down.
AATATTTGGAATGCTTGCAGAAGATATTGCGTCTGGCAGATGTGAATATACAGATAGTAAAAGCTTAAGTAAATTGTACGAAGAACAGGTGGGCTCAAAATCACCAATACATAGATACCATGTCTTAAAGAAGAATGAACCAAGTACAACTATAATTGCTCATTTATATAAAGATGGCAATAGATTTATTCATTATGATCCTAAACAGTGTAGGTCAATTACTCCAAGAGAAGCAGCAAGACTGCAATCATTTGATGATGATTATGACTTTGTGGGAAGTCAAGGCAATGCATATCAAATGATAGGGAATGCTGTTCCACCTAAATTGGCGAAAGCCGTGAGCATGGCTGTTGCGGATTTACTTGATGAGTTGGAGGTGAATTAATTTGTATCATTATCTTTTTACAAATGATTTAAGAATATCTGTACTGGATGAATCGTTATCGAAAGCCGGAAAGTGTTTTACAACAAACACAGTGCCTTCAGCTACGGAGGATAAAAGTGCAAACAATAATATGAAGACTCTGGGCTTTTATTTTAATCTTACGGAGGATAGTAATTGTGCCAAAGTAGCAGCCGCTGGGGATGTTAGGACGGTTGTTCTTAATTTTATTAAGAAATTCCAATTTCCAAATCTGAGAACTAGTGCTGCTTACGCGGATTCGAAGTCAGACGGAATAATACTTGCTCCAATGAGGATTATTGTAAAGATTCTGTATACTATGAATCTACTTAGTGAGGGCCCGGCCGCACATTTGTCAAAAGAAGAAATAAAGTATTTTGTTTTTTACAATGATAGGGTTGCAAAGACAAAACATCCGGATATTCCGATGTTGATAAATGATATTTATGAGTACAGAATAAACAACGCACTGCCAGCTTATATCGATTCTAATGAAGAAAACCATGAGTGGAAACATGAGGATAGACAAATAAGGGAAATGATAAAGGTTCTCCAGTGGTCGGGATGCGTAACTGAAAAAGAAGGATTATATTTCATTGATAATAATAATTTATCTCAAAGAAACAAGGCTGATATTTTTGACATAATTACTTGTAATACTTATTGGGAAGGAACAACAGTTGAGTCTTATAGAGAATATATGGATATTGAAGTATCTGAGATCAACAACGAGATTAGCAACAACTTGGAAATAGATGGTGATGTAGATGAATATAAAAGAGCAGCAAAAGTGCTTAAGAAATTTGCTGAGACTACAGAATCGTTAACTATCACTGAACTATCTGATATTGAAAAGGCGAGAAACGAATTTCTGGATAGATTTTCACCAGATAAGCTTGAAGGGCTGTCTGATGAGAAATTACTTGAAAAAGTTTTTTATACACAGGGCAATAATACGGAATCGTTATGCTATTGGATTGAAAAGAATAAGGAGTGTAAGCAATATTTTGGTAGCATTTCAGGAGGCTCGGCTTACAAATTTGGGCTGTTTCAGAAGCAAGAAAATGGAAAATGGTTTACAGGAAGTCCGCAAAAACCTCAAGAATTATCATATGATGATGCAGTGAACTTTGGGAAAAAGATTGTTGAGGCACTTCTTAAAGGTGCAGCGTTAATTAGCGAAGCTACCCTCGATTCTTTGAGTGATTATGAAAAATTGGATGATAAGTTACAAGCTGAAATATCGGATGAAGGTGTTTATTATAACTGGGCATGGTTCCATAAGTATTATTCAATACTATTTCCGGACAAACTGAGTTCCTATCACTCTGAGGATTGGCAAAAGCACGTTTTATGGGCACTAAGAATAAAACCAAGCGTGAAGTACTATGCAAGAAGTGGTCAAATTGCGATGGTACAGAAGTTAGGTGGCTGGTGGTACAGACAGTTGGGAGAAATTTTTTTCCACAAATTTGGCGATATAAAGGAGTTTCTGCGTCTTGGCTCAACTGATGGTAGCAAGGGATATGCTTCAGAGTGGAAAAGGGATTCTGTCGTAGGAATTGGCTGGCCTGGAATCGGCTCTTTAGAGGATTACAAAGACGAAGATGGAGGGTTAGACAAAACTAAGATCTCATTAAAAATGCAGGAAGTTTACTATCCCGACGATTCGTCGACCTCATCAAGAAAAGCAGGTGAACTAATACGATTCTACGAGTCAAATAGAAAATCCATATTTGTTGTGGCGGATGGAGAGAGGCTAATAGGGTTGGTTGATGATATAGGGGAGTATTACTTCGACGATTCAACTGATATGGCAAATTTAAAACCTGGTAAATGGAAAATTTCATTTAACGCTGATGAAAAATTACCGAACAAATCCGAAGGATTGATGACTTCATGTGTACAGATTAAAAAAGAAGAAAATGTAATGTTTCTGTATGAAAAATACTATTACGATGCCGAAACGAACATAGAAGATGATAATGCTTTGGAGGAAAAAAATAAGATGAAAAATTGTCTTGAAATAGAAAGAGAACCTAGAAAAGATAAAACATATCCGCTTAACTTAATTATATATGGTGCTCCAGGAACAGGAAAAACATATGGTACAGCAGAGTATGCGTTAAAGATTGTAGGAACGCCGCTTCCGGATAACCGTAAAGATGTTATGAGGGCATATAATGATCTTGTTAGAAGTGAGCAGATAGTGTTTACTACTTTTCACCAAAGTTATGGTTATGAAGAGTTTATCCAAGGTTTAAGGCCGGATACAAATAGTGACAAGATGTCCTTCAAAACAGTAGATGGTGTTTTTAAGAGAATCGCAGATAGGGCACTTAATGACCTTGAGAATAATTACGTAATAATAATTGATGAAATCAACCGCGCTAATATCTCAAAAGTATTTGGTGAGTTGATTACGTTGATTGAAGAAGATAAGCGTTGGGGAGAAATCAATGAGACTTGCGCAACTTTACAATCTGGGGATGTATTCGCGGTGCCTAATAATCTATACATTATTGGAACTATGAACTCTGCAGACAAATCGATTTCGCTTATTGATGCTGCATTACGACGTAGATTTACATTTAAGGAACAACGACCTAATGCGGATTTGATTACAGATCCTAAGCTTAGAGCGTTTTTCGAAAAGCTTAATGATTATTTGTATGACTCGTTAGGAAGTGCAGACTTACTTGTGGGACATTCGTATTTCATGGGAAAAACCACGGCGGATTTACCTAATATTATGAATGATAATATTATCCCTCTACTGTATGAGTACTTCTATGACAATAAGAAAAACGTTAACAAGGCTATCGAAAAATGCCTTTAGTTTAGGATCTGTAATCAAATCCGCATTTGGACGTTGTTCCTTAAAAATGAATCTACGTCTTAACGCTGCATCGATAAGAGAAATTGATTTATCTGCAGAGTTAAGACGTAGATTCATTTTTAAGGAACAACGTCCAAATGCGGATTTGATTACAGATCCTAAACTCA
>JAILIC010000027.1 GCA_024695475.1 Treponema sp. | reverse complement strand
TATAAAACATATATCACTAAATAAAACCTATTTATTTTATTTAGTTTACCTTTTTTCAAACACAAAAGATCCTAACCTTTTGCTATATAAAGAACTAAAAGCCCGTAATATTGATTTATATGATAAGGGAACAGTTTCAATTGAAGATGATCATCTTATCATAAAACAACTTAAACCATTTCTAAGGATCGTCTATATTACAAACAGCATCTTATTTTTTACTTTGCATGCATATAAACATAACTCACATGCATTAGATCAAGAACATATTGATGATTTTTGCAATAATCTTTGTGATTACTTGTATTACGGAACTGCATATCCTCAACATTATCTCACTATTGAAAACATGCAACATCTTGATACGCTGGTAGATTTAACAACTGAAAAACTACCTCCAGAAGATCCTCTCATGATAGCTATAAGTACTGTAATGCGTGAGCATGGAGCTAATGGAACAACCTTAGAATTAATTGCCCAACAAATAGGACTCGCAAAAAGTAGCCTTTACACATACTTTAATAATAAAACAGAGATGTTTACAAAACTAATTCAAAGAGAGCTTGTACTTTTATCACAATTACTGACAAGTATTACCCAGAAAGTTCAAGACAATGCCCAAAGAAACTATCTCCTCATAAAGACTCAAATTTCTTTTTATCTTCTTCGACCATCACTCATACCCGCACTTACATGGATGACCATGAATGAAACTATTTTACCCCCAGAGGATGTTTGTCAATCTTTTGATATCGATATATCTGTATTTAATAAAGCTATACCTGATTTTCGTGGAGCTCCAATGAAAATAGCCACCTACTATAATTGGATGGGTATGCTTACCGCTTCTTTTTTTATGCATTCTTTACGTGATACTTATATCATCAATCATATTGATATGATCGAAAAACTTTTATTTATATATATACAACGTGGCGTCAAACAAGATGACAACCAATCATCGTACGATGCCGGAGGAAATAGAGTATGATAAAACAAATAGTTTTTTCTGTCTGTAGCACACTTTTACTCATATCAGCAGTACATGCCCAGTCAGCTGAAAAATCTCAACTTCCAACAGATTCTTTGGTTCTTACTATTGACGAAGCTGTTAATTTAGCAAATAAAAACAGTCGTTCTTTAAAAGTAGCCCAAATTGATTTGGAAATCAAAAAGCGCTCATCAATGTATGCGTGGAATGTTTTCATTCCTTCTGTAACAGTTTCAGGAACTGCAAGTCGAGCAAATGAAAAATCACCATCATCTTATGCAATGACAAATGCGCTTTCAAAGGCTTTTAATATTCCAGCTCTTGCACAGCCTGCCTCATATGAAGAAGAAGAAGATCGATGGTCTGTCCTTGGCAATTTCAATGTTGCCCTCAATTTAAGTCTCGCACAAATACAAAATATCAGAGCTGCTCATGCAGAGTTTGAATCTGGTGAGATAACATGGATGCAAACCGTCCGCCAGACAGAGCAAAGTGTACGTAAATTATTTTACGGATTACTTCTCCAACAAGAAAGTTTTAAAGTAAAAGAAGACAGTCTTGAAAATGCTCGAAAACGTGCTGAACAAGCGAGAGTTAACTATAATAATGGTCGCATTCCAGAATTAAGTCTGTTACAAGCTCAGGTTACTTATGAAAATCAACGGCCTGATATAGATAAACAGAGACAGGATATTGAACAAGCACTTGATAATTTTTCTTTTATCCTTGGTTTACCAGTTGGTACTAAAATCACACTTGTCGGTGAAATTAATCCTACCTATATAACGCTTAATGCTCAGGACTTATATCAACAATACTGTGAAAATAATCCTGATGTACAACTTATTCGGAAAAACATTGATCATCTTTCATTACAGTTAAGTGCACTCAATCTTAAGTCATATACACCAAGTCTTTCATTAGGATGGAATTCACAACCAATAGTAGCGGATGTGACTAAAAATTGGTTTGACTCAGATAACAAACTGTACGATGCTGGATCACTAAGTATTACTATTGCATGGACACTTTCTGATATGTTACCGTTTTCTGCAAACAGACTAAATGCAAAAACACTACAAGATAATATCCGTAAATTAGAAATACAACTTGATACTGCTCGTCAAAACACGGAATTAACTATTAACAAAACTGTCGCATCTCTTGACCAGGCAAAAAAAACGATAGAATCAAATCAACGTAATATAAAGCTTGCACAGCGCTCATATGATATGACAGCCGTTTCTTACCGCAATGGTACATCTGAGTTACTTGATTTACGGGATGCCGAAAATCAACTTAATCAGGCAAAAATTGGTGTTCTCAATGCACAATATAATTACATCTCTTATCTACTCGATCTTGAATACACTTTGAATACACACTTTATCGGAGGTAGTGCAAAATGAAAAAAGAAATACTATCAGAAAGCAGAGTTTTGGCAGGTTTTATCCTCCTAACCATCTGCATGGTTATAATTGCCATGACCACAGGTTGTAATAAAGACAAAAAAGCGGAAGCTACTGAAAAAGTTGAAGCTGCATTTGCTGTTAATACCTATACAACAACAGAAGGTCGTCTGGACGATTACCTTGAATTTGGTGGTGATGTTGTTGCATCATCCGTCGTTAATATCATTCCTGATACCAATGGTAAAATATCAAAAATTCGTGTATCAGTTGGTGACTTTGTAAAAAGAGATCAGATTGTAGCCTATGTCGATCCTAGTAAACCTGGTATGAACTATGCAGAAAGCCCAGTCCGATCTCCTGTGAGCGGTACTATAACATCTTTTCCCTATGTAATTGGTACTACCGTTGGTCCTCAAAGTGCCATCGGACAAATAAGCAGTACAGCAAATCTCGAAATACAGACAAATATTGCAGAACGATTTGTTTCTCGTATCCGAAATGGACAGAAAGCATCTGTTTCTTTTGACGCATTTCCCGGCGAAACTTTTACTGCTGTTGTTTTTGAAGTAAGTCCTGTACTTGATACCACAACAAGAACTATGAGAGTAAAACTACGTATAGATCCAGCAGATGACAGAGTAAAATCTGGTATGTATGCTCGAGTACGTTTAATTACTGACCAAATTCAAAATGCAATTATTGTTCCGTATGATGCATTAATCATACGTGAAGGTAAATCCTATGTTTTCACCGTACAGCGAACAGGAACACCTATCCAAGGTCAAACAGGATTTCCTGGTATCGCACATTTAACTGAAATACGCGAAGGCATACATGTTGATGATAAACAAGAAATTCTTTCTGGTCTATCAAGTGGACAAGAAATTGTTACAAGGGGTCAAAGTTTACTTAATGATGGTTCAAAAGTAAACATTATTACTACAGTTAATGAAACCTCAAAATAATGCAATCACTCATAAAAGGATAGAATTATGTCGTTGACAGAAAAGGCGGTTAATAAACCCGTAACTACATTAATTATTTTTATTATTCTTACAGCGTTAGGGATTTACTGTGCAAAAACATTGCCAGTTGACATGTATCCTGATATGGATATCCCTTACATACTGGTTATTACCCAGTATGATAACGCCGGCCCTGAAGAAGTAGAACAAAATATCACACGAACTCTTGAAAGTTCGCTTTCAGGTATTACAGGCTTAAAGAAACTTCAATCCCGTTCTATGGGTGGTGCTAGTATGATCATCATGGAAATGGATTTTGGTACTAACTTAGATGCAACAACCAATGATATACGAGATAAAATTGATTTAGTACGTAGTTATTTACCAGATGAAGCTAAAAGTCCAATCATCATGCGTGCAGATCCATCAATGATGCCTGTAATGGCTATTGTTTTACAAGGTGATCGCCCTCCTCAGGAACTAAGTCAATATGCTGAAGATATTGTTCAACCTCGTCTAGAACAAATTGATGGTGTTGCTTCTGCCTCTCTCATGGGAGGTTATGAACGCAGTGTTAACATAAATATACCTAGAGATCGTCTTGAAGCCTATTCTTTGACCATTTCTCAGATTGCACAAATGCTTGCTGCTCAGAATATACAAACGAGTGGTGGTACTATTACCGCAGGTGAAAAAAACTTTTCTATTAAAACTGCAGGTAAATATGAAAACTTAGAAGATATTCGTAATACAGTTATTTCTTATTCTTCTACTACAAACGGATTGGATACACCACAAGTTAATACTATTCTTCTAAGAGATATAGCTGACGTATATTATGGCTACAAAGATCAGACAACTCTTGCCTTTATTGATGGCAAAGCAAGTGTCGCTTTAGCTATACAAAAACAAAGCGGTAAAAATTCTGTAACTGCAGCACACAATATCCGTAAACAATTCAAAAATATTGAAAGTGCCTTACCAAGCGACGTAAAACTTGTTGAAATCTATAATACTACTGATACTATTGAAAGTTCTATTAATGAAGTAATCAACTCTGTTGTTATTGGTGCTTTATTAGCTATTCTTGTTTTGTTTATTTTCCTTCGAGAACCACGAAGTACTCTAATTGTAGGTATGTCAATTCCTGTATCTGTCTTCATTACATTTGTATTAATGTATTTACGAGGAATGACACTTAATACAATTTCCTTAAGTGGTTTACTTCTTGGTTCCGGTATGTTAGTTGATAGTTCTATTGTAGTACTAGAAAATATATTTAGTTACCGTGAACGTAATACAAAGGCAAAAGCAGCAGCTGTACTTGGTTCTCAAGAAATGATTACTTCTGTAGTTGCCAGTATCTTAACAACTATTTGTATCTTTTTACCAATGATTATGTTCAACAAAAAGTTAGGAATAATGGGACAATTATTTAACGATCTTGCTTTTACAATTGTCTTCTCTCTTCTTGCTTCACTAACTGTCGCTATTGTTATGGTTCCTGTTTTGTCTGCAACTGCTTTAAAAAATGTAGACTTTGCTCATCGTTCCGGAAAGATTTACAACGCTGTCGGAAAAATTTTCCATGCAATGGATACTGGATATGCAAAACTTGTTCGAAAAGTTATCCATCACAAAGCTCTTGTCATTATTGTTTTATTCATTATGCTTATTGGAGCTTTTGCAACAGTACCTCTCATGGGATTTATTTTTATGCCAGATGCAGCAACTGACAATGTTTCCCTTTCAATTACAATGCCTCAAGGAACTACCAAGGAAGTTACTTTAGAAACTGTACAACAGCTTGAATCTATAGCACGTCAAACTGTTAATGGTATTAAGTATTCCATGGTATCAGTTGGTGGAAATTCTTTTATCAGTTCAAGTTCTGACAGTAATACCGGTACCCTTCGTTTAACTTTATATCCAACAAAAGAACGAAAACCTGGTATGGATAATGATAAAACTGCTAAAGAAAAACTTCGTCCTTATTTTAATCACTTTCCTGGAGCTGATATTTCATTTAGTACTGGAATGAATAGTATGGGATCAAGTGGAATAAGTGTTGATATAAGAAGTAATGATCTTGCATTAGTTCGTCGTATTTCCAAACAAGTTGAAAATCTGTTAAAAACACAAGCATCTGATATTTTATCTGAAGTAACCTGCGATTTAAAAGATGGTTTACCTCAAGTTGAAATTACATTAGACCGAAATCGAATGTATGATTTAGGTGTTAATGTAGCCTCTCTCGGAAGCGAAATCAGTGGATCAATCAATGGAACCACTGCAAGTCGTTATTCAGATGCTGGTAAGGATATTGATGTCATTGTTCGACTTGCCGAATCAGATCGTAAAAAAGTAACTGATCTTGATCAGATTTATGTTAAAAGTTCGCTTGGAAAACGCATTGCCCTATCAAATTTTGCACATACAATACAAGGAACAGCACCAGTTACTATTTATCGTGAAAATCAAAGTCGTATTGCCCATGTTTCTTTTAAGCAATTGCCAGGATATTCTGTTAATGAAGTACAATCTCGAGTAAAGCAATTAATAAATGCTAATATTCCTATGGAAGGAGATTTAAATATAACCTACTCTGGTGACTATGCAGATATGATTGAAGCTGTTCAAAACTTTTCACTCATTATTTTGATGGCAATCGTACTTGTTTTTGCTGTAATGGCCAGTCAATTTGAATCACTTAAAAGTCCGTTTATTATTATGTTTACCATTCCTTTAGCCCTTATTGGTGTAGCAATCATATATGTAATCACAGGTACAAAATATAACGTTGTTACAATCATGGGATTACTTACATTAGTTGGTACAATAGTTAACAATGGTATTGTATTAGTGGATATGTCAAACCTCTATCGCAAACGCGGTTTACCATTGGAAGAAGCCGTTGTTGCCGCTGCAGGTAGCCGATTAAGACCAATTTTGATGAGTACATTAACAACTGTTATTTCATTGGTTCCATTGGCATTCTTCCCTGGAGAAGGTACAGAAGGTTTACAACCTATCGGTTTAACCGTTTTCGGTGGACTTTCTTTTGGAACAATTATGACTCTGTTCCTCATGCCAACCATTTATATCATCTTTAATCGTCGTAATGAAAGACGTCGACTTGCACGTCAAAAATTAATCGACGAACAAAATGCAAAACTTTTAGCTAAGTAAGGAGTTTACTATGGGTAAGAAGAATAAAAACGAATCTCAAATGGATAACAACTTTTACTTATCTGGCTCAGATAGCAGTGAAGTTTCTGATGAACAAAAATTCAAACGTTTTGATATTATTTGTTCTCAAGCTATTGAAGAAGATTTTACCAAAGCTTTTTCTGATTATAAAATCCGCTGTTATACAGAAGCACCTGAAGTCAGAGGAACAGGATATAGTACTCCTAAATTAGGTACAGATGTATGGCCACAATTAAACGTTCTTTTTACTCTTTTTTGCCAAAAAGAAGATGCTAAAAAGGTAAAGCATATTTTGAAAACTATACGTAAGCAATATCCCAACGAAGGAATCGCTTGCTACATGAGTAAAGCTAAGGAACTCTAATTCTCATGAATCGTAAATTATTACTCATAGCAATCTTATTTTATGCTGTCAGTTTTATAACAGCACAAGATAATGAGCAAAATCAAGATTCGATTGCAAAGACAAAATGTGATATTGCATTAGTATTTATGGGTTCAACTATAAGTGGAGAGGATCTTGCCAATAGTGGATACGAATGGGCAGACAAAGAGTATCTTAAAAATATCCCTATAATCCCAATCGCAGTTCCTACTATAACTGCAAAGATCCATCCAACAGCTCGCTCTCCATTTTCCTGGGCTCTCGACGGTTCCCTCACTCCTATAGGTATCGGAGTTGGAGGCTCTGTATCTTATACCTTGATGCATTTGTTAAAATTTGAAGCAAAAAGTGATATAGGATCTGGATGGAATTATGGGGATTCTTATATAAACTTCGGAGTCTATAATCCAAAAACCCGTGAGTTTGAAGGAGATACGGCTTTTTCCACAGCGATTTATAATGTTACCGGTTCTGTTGCAGGAACAATCCCCCTACCTGCAAGTAACATAGTACAATTGCAATATAATGCTATCTACTCAGGCTATACAGGAGCCAAAAAAGGAGAACCATGGAAGGCTCTTGTCATTGCTAACGCTGTTAACGGTTGGCATTTTACAACAAGTGCTATGGTTGCACATATGTTCCATGATACAAAACTCCTCAAAATGGCAGCTCTAACTGGAGGAGCTCATGGATGGTATAATGAAGATGATTATGATGAGTGTTATAAACCGTATAATCCTACCTATGTTACTTTTACCATCACACCAATGGTCCAATTACAACCGAATCAAAAGCAACATATTATGGTTATGGGGACTATTGCACGAGAGCGTCAATTTGAAAATGAAAACTTCAAATCAAAAGAAATGCTCTCTCAAGTCTATACGAGCAGTAAGTGGCGTTTTAAGTCTATCACGTGTGTGTGGTCGATAGCACTTAATTAGTATATAACGCAATTTTACTATGCTTTTTGAGACACATACAAACCAACAATAGTAAGAACTGTTCCAAACAGTCCCATCAGCGTAATTGGTTCATGTAACGCTATTGCTGCAAATACAATAGTAACCACAGGAATAAGATAGATACCTGTGGTTACCTTAACGGTGCCTAATGTACGACATACAAAACTCCATGCTACAAAACAAAATGCCGATGCCAACATACCTAAAAACAATATATTTATCCAATTGAGGAAATTAGAAAATCTAGCTACATTATTCTCCAGTTTCATATCAATAATATACAAATTATGTATACGAATACCAGGAATTTTATTTAGCACTAAAAGACCAAACATGCAAAGAACAGCATAAAAGAAAATTCTTCTTGTAGCAGGGAGTGCTTTATACCCCTTTTTATTTATCTTTGATATAAAAACCGAATATAATCCCCAAGAAAGTGCAGAGCATAATGCTAAAATGTCGCCTTTCGGACTTATATGTAAGACTGCATGTCCGTTCAAACTAACCAAAACGATACCAAGCAAAGCTATCACACAGCCAGTAATAAAACGAAGTGATATATGTTTTTCATGTAAAAACAGCTGTGCAAAAAGTGCAGTAAAAATCGGAGATGTCGAAACGATGATACTGACATTACTTGCACTGGTAAATGAAATAGCAATATTCTCTAAAAACTGATAAACAGTAACACCTGTCATACCTGCACAAAAAAAGAGTATCTCATCCTTTTTTTGATTCACATGCAAAACATGCGGATATAATACCCACAACGAGATATAGGCAATCAAAAAACGCACTAATAATACTTCAAACGAGGTAAATGAACGTAATAGATATTTTGTACAAACAAAGGTTATACCCCATACAAAAATGGTTAATGAAGCAAGAAACACTCCAACTATTTTTTTATTACTATTATTATGGTTAATCATGTGATCAAATATAACATGCCATTTCTTACTGGTAAACACCAGTACAATATGATAAAATCGCATACATGAATATCAAAAACCAAAATGATGCTTTTTCACCTCGCATGCATCTCATTTCTTTTTTTGCAGCACTCTGCATGTTTTTATCAGCAATAGAATATATAATTCCAAAACCACTCCCTTTCATGCGTCTGGGATTAGCAAATCTTCCAATTCTTTTATCTCTTACAAAAATGAAACGTAAAGATACGTTTATACTTATAGCTCTAAAAGTGCTCCTCCAGGGATTTATCTCAGGAACCTTATTTTCATATATCTTTCTTTTTTCAGCTGGCGGAACCCTTGCATCAGGAATTGCAATGATGGGCATCCACAGCTTATTTCATAAGAAGCAAGTTACTTCGTTTATCGGAATCAGCCTTGCAGGAGCATTGGCCAATAATATCGTTCAACTTTTACTCGCTCGATGGATTTTGTTTGGAAAAGCTGCCCTCTATATAACTCCACTTCTTTTTACTGTTGGACTTATTACAGGTGTTGCTTTAGGTATTTTTGCAAATCTTTTTGCTGCTCAATCTGTCTGGTATAAACAGCTACCATCATATCGCACCATATAATTTGGAGTCTCACCCATGAAGTTACCTCATTTCATAACAAACCATACTGTTTCTTTTTTTTCCAATACAATTAGACCAGAAGTTTTATTTATTATAAGTATTTGCTGTTTTCCTATTTTTTTACTTCTTCCTACAACACAATCGCTCTGGATTGCAGTAGGTATCTTTTTCATTCTTACGCTTCTAAAGCGAGGATCTGTCCGTATTTTACCTTCCCTATGTATCATAGCAAGTGTTGTATTTTTTTCTCTTCTGTCACCTTATGGTAAAGTTCTTTTTGTTATTCATAATTTTCGTATCACACAGGGTGCTTTGGAAAATGGCCTACATCGTAGTGGCGTATTAGTAGGTATGGTTTTTCTTTCACAGTTTTCTGTCAGTAAAAGTTTACATTTTCCTGGCAGATTTGGCACTTTTATTGCAAGCATTTTTACCACATTTGATAAATTAACAGCTCAACATATTTCTTTAAAGCCTGGACACATTATATCTTCAATAGATGAGCGACTTATCACCATTTGGAATCAGGAACATGAAGACTCAGCTTCCTGATTTACCAATTACTCCCTATCTCGATGAAATATGTAATGCATTAAAAAATTCTCCTTCACGCTTTTTAGTTGTAACAGCACAAACAGCAGCAGGAAAATCTACTGCTATCCCTCTCGCTCTCTTACAGCATCAAGAATTATTCCCTGGTTCCATACTCATGCTTGAACCACGTCGTCTAGCCGTCCTTGCTATTGCTAACCGTGTATCCTCACTTATTGGTGAACCGGTGGGCAATACTGTCGGCTATCAAATGCATCTTGAATCAGCGGTATCAAAAAACACTCGTATTACCATCCTCACAGAAGCTATCCTTACAAGAAAACTGCAACAAGATGCAGCGCTCGAAGGGGTCAGCGTTGTTATTATTGACGAATTTCATGAACGTTCTATTCATGCCGATTTAGCACTTGCTTTTCTAAAAGAAATCGTTGCTTTACGTGATGATCTGTATGTTATCGTAATGTCAGCAACTATCGATACCACACAAATTGCTGCATATCTTGGTTCAACAACTCCGGCCCCAGTACTCAGTATTCCTGGAAGACAATACCCCGTATTGATCATATATGATACCAAACATACACCTGCACAAGCTGTTATCCAAGAATTACAACACCCACATCATATAGAAAAACAAAAACCTAGTACTATCCTTGTCTTTTTGCCAGGAATTAGTGTTATCTCACATACAAAACATGAGTTAGAAGAGTACTTACAACTTCACAAATTACAGGCTGATATTCTTATTCTTCATAGTTCTATTCCGTTTGCTGACCAAAAAAAAGTACTCATTCCTCCATCACCAGATTCTCCAAGACGAGTCATTCTCTCTTCATCGATAGCAGAAACTTCTATTACCGTCCCAGATATCACTGTTGTTATTGATAGTGGATTATCACGTTTTAACCGTATAAACTTAAGACTTGGAATGGAAACGCTTGTCACTGAAAATGAAAGTGTTTTTAGTGCACAGCAACGTACTGGACGAGCAGGACGTACCGGTCCAGGATTTTGTATCCGATTATGGAACGAGCATGATGTCCGTACCACAAGTGCCCCTCCAGAGATTTTACGTACTGATATTACACAACTCGTATTGGAATGTGCACAATGGGGAGTTACTTCGGCATCGCAACTCTCCTGGCTCGATCAACCCTCAGAAAATGCATGGAAAACTGCTCAAAACTTGTTACAACAGCTTGAATGTATTTATCCAAATGAACATGCCACTCCCTGCAGCATAACACCAAAAGGAAAAGCCACACTTTTGCTTGGATTACATCCTCGATTAGCTTCAACAGCATTCTATGATATACATGCTGCATTACAGTACTCTTCATACAAAGACAGTAACCCAGCTTTACAAAATAAGTGGATAAACGATATCAACAAACGTTTACAAAAGTGTTCTTCATTTTATCATCTACCATCTGACACAACATATACAAAAGAAGAAGCCCTATTATCCGGTTTTCCTGACCGATTAGCACATCTATGCGATGTAACAAAAGCTATTTATCAATTCTATTCAGGCAGGTTAGCTACTTTACCTAAACAAGAAAGCCAATCACAATTACCACAATGGATTATAGCTCCTGAAGTTGATGCAGGTGAGCAGCAAGGTTATATCTATAATTACACAGCCATTGATACTCATTTTTGCACTCAATGGCTTTCTAAACACACTTCTGAGCACATAAAAACAGAGTTTATCGAAAATACATATAAAATACGAAAAATCAAACAACAGTGTTATGGCAAAATTGTATTGTCTGAGCAAAAAATACCTGTTTTACCTTCTGATACCATTTCCGCAATCTGCGAAATGGTTAAAGAAAAAGGAATTTCTTGGTTACCACTATCAAAGAAAACACAACTCTTTTTACTGCGAGCTGAACTCTATCAACACGAGCACAAGGATACTATCACTGCTGATAGTGTGTATCTGTCACAAACCGTTGCCGAATGGCTTACTCCTTTTTTGTCCGGTGATACCGTATTAGATGAACAAATAGTGTTTAACGCATTATATTGGTATTTAGATGGCACTACTATTGATAAAAATGTTCCTATAAAACTTACCATGCCTAATGGAAAATCCTATCCATTACTTTATGAAAAACATACTGATACTTCGACAGGAGTATCCTATATACAACCTGTATTAGAAATTATCATACAAAGGATTTTCGGTTGTTTTACAACACCTCGTATTATGAATATACCTGTTTTATTTAAGTTACTATCACCTGCAAGCAGACCGCTTCAAGTCACTGACGATTTAGAAGGCTTTTGGCAAAACACTTGGCCTCAAATATGCAAAGAAATGAAAGGGCGATATCCAAAACATAACTGGAATTATAAAGTAATACAATCCGAGTAATTATCTATCTTCAGTTTCTGTAATTACCGTATTACCAATTTCTGATTTAACTTTATCCATGATCCGTTTTGCTGCGGTTGGTTCAGCAAGATCAGTAAAGTCTTTTGGATCAATAGCTGGAAGCATAGTAATATCATACCAATACTTTTCCCTATGATTATATGAAAAAAGTGGATCTCCTTTTCCAATTCCATATTTATCATTACCCCATATGCGCAGAGGAATAATAGAACAGCCACTTGCCAAAGCTATGCGGGCCGCCCCCTTTTTATAAGGAATATGATGATTTCTGGGAGTCCGGGAGCCTTCAGGAAAAATAAGTAAACAGTTTCCTGATTGTAACGTATGGACACAATGTTCTTTTAACACATCATAGTTTTCAGTATTTACAATATAGATTTGTCTTACTACAGCGCCCAAAATGCCTTTTGTCAAACTACCACGAACAATCATATCTAAGTTTGGTACTAAGGAAATGCGTATTCTGTGATGGCAACATCTT
>JAILIC010000025.1 GCA_024695475.1 Treponema sp. | reverse complement strand
CAAAATAAAAACAGCACTAGACCTTATTGTCAAATCTCAAGCCATACAAACCTATAAGGTTGATACTTTATTCATCGAAGACTCATTACTGGCAATGAGTGTATGCGGTGTAGCATTCCTATTTGTATTGGGTATAGTTATATGGACATTCTTTATTTTAAATGCGTCAAACAAGAATGTCTGCAAACTGGAAGCTTTAAATCCTTCAGAAAATTCCAGACTGGCATTTTCTAAAACGGTAATTGCCTTGACCAAGATTATTGTTGCTGTAACGGTTGTTTTTGGTGTTATACAAACTGGTGCAAGACCTGTTTACAACTGGATTGTTTCTGGAAAAATTGATTATATCTGTTTTCAAAAATATTTTATCGCATCAACTCTGGATGTAATGCTTCATCTTGTAGCTATTATAATACTATATATGTCTGTACCGCTTTTTGATTCCTCTTTCACATCTCAACAGGGCGGATTTTTGATCACAGATGACAACAGGATTATTAAATACAAGGGTAAAGATAAGGTCATCTTTGTTCCTCAGCTTTTTAAGATTTTTATGACGGATACATTTGAAGATTGTGATGCTTCATATGTGATACATTTTGAAGAAGGAACAAAAGAAGTCCCACCTTTAAAATTTAAAAAGTCTATTCCTACTATTCAGTATCCGTCTTCTTTGACGGATATCAGGGAGTATTCCTTATTCGTAAAAAATAAGAATCCTTATGACAATTCTCTAACGGTCAATACGCTTTTGAAAAATCCAGTATTCAAGATTATTGATGGATGTATGGTAAATACAAAGAGTAATACCTTGCTGTTCAAAATAGAACATAATGCAACAGAGTTTAAAATTCCTGATGGAATTACTAAAATCGGTAAATATGCTTTTGATGATTTGTTGCTGGGCAAAGCGTATGCAACTGATGATACTCAAAAATCAGAAATCGAAGAAAGAATTAAAAAGTACATCAATTTTACAAATAACGGTGATACAGAATTTGAGTCTTTTGCTCCTGAAGCTGCTAAAAACAGAGTGCAGCTTACTAAGGTGTCATTTAATAAGGGCATTACAAGTGTTAACCCGGAGGCTCTGGAAATGGCAACCGGAGTAAAGGAAATCTTTGTTCCGGAAGACTGTGGTTTTGATTTTTCTGAAATTAATCCTTTCCGTCCTTATATAAAGTTTCTTGGTAAAGGCAAAAAGATTACGCACCGGATGATTGAAAGGCTTTTACACATCCATGCAAAAATCAAATCCGGCTGTTATCCAAACGCTAAGCAGCTTGCATATGATTTGGAAACAAGTGAGCCTACTATAAACCGTGATATCGAATATTTAAGGGATTCGCGTGGAGCTCCTATCCAGTATGATTTTACTAACCGCGGATATTATTACACAGAAGACTATGAATTATTTTTTGACAAATAAGGGGGGAGTCTATGAAAAAGAATATACGTACACTTATGGACAAGAACATAGTTACCTTTATGGCACTGGTTGCAGCGATTATGATTGCGGTTCCATTTGCAAAGTCTGTACTGTACATCTTATTTGGTATTGATGTTGCCTCTGTTATTGTATTAGGCATTGTTACTTGTATTGGAAAACTCAAAAAAAAGAACTTACCCTTTGTTCCGAAACTTATATTGGCATGGGTGCTTTATAATATGGCTCTTTTTGTTTCATTATCCAGAAATGTCATACTGACCGAAGCTTTTGAGGATCAGAATAAAGTTTCAACCCATATATTGGGAAAGAATACCTCGATTACAAATGTCATTGTTTCCGCTGTGATTTTCCTATGTCTTATGCTTTCAGGACTTATTGTGTTAAATACAGGAAAGAGCAGAGTAAAAGACCAATGGGAATCCATAAAGAATGAAGGCAATAAGGAAAAAATAGAGTTCTATGGCTATCTGGATGGAAGTGTATGCTACCTAAATGGAACCTTTGTTTTTATTCTTTTTATGACACCGGTGATTTTCTTAGCTGGGTCTCTGGTAGGATATCTCGTATATGGTAAACCAATAATTGATTGCATTAAAGAAAGTGCAGTGTTGGCTATGGGTACCAGTATTGTTTTTCAGGGCTTATTTCTCTATTGTAATTTTATTGTTTCACATTGCTTAGAATGGTTTGAATAATCGACGTATTTGATCCGAGGAGGTTTTAATGATTACGATTTTTTGTCTTATTTTGTTGATCTGGAGCATTGAAGGTTTGTGTTCTGATTACGACCATGAGAACGAGCGCAAACGAGATTACAGACGGGCAGAACGGCGGCACAAGGAAATGCTAGAAGTAATGAAAAATCGTAAGCGGGTTACCAGGACACTGGTCAGAGATAAGCATGGAAGAATTATAGCACAGGAAACGATAGAGTATTACGACGACAAACCAGACTTTGAAATTGAGTAATATTAGTTATTGTAAATAAGAACATTAAATCCTGAGTAAATTAATAACATCTGTATCGACAAATACTTTATTCATATTTTTTTTCCAGGTAAGAAGT
This sequence comes from Treponema sp., assembly GCA_024695475.1. Taxonomy (GTDB): domain Bacteria; phylum Spirochaetota; class Spirochaetia; order Treponematales; family Treponemataceae; genus Treponema_D. The sequence continues at coordinate 16,684 of JAILIC010000025.1, read as the reverse complement.
ATAATCGGATTTATAATCAAAACTATCATCAAGATGAATGATGCCCGAAAGTTCTTTTACAAGAGGAGTGTAGGTAAATTCTGTCTTGTCATCATTATTTGTAAGGTTATCAAAAAAGCTTTCTACAATTGAAGAACGTTTTGTATCCATAGCAGATATCTCCTTATATGTATAAATAAATATACGTGTAGAAATCGTTATGTATACTTATTTATACACCTGTTTTAATTTCATTACATAAAGCTTGGTAGAGTATCACTTTGTCATGATTAATTTCACGGACGGTATTTGCAAGACGTTTGGCAAGTACGGAAAGTACCCTGTACCCAAGTACAGGCTCGACATCACAAAGCTGTGAAAACTTCTTCCCCGAAATAATCAGGGTGTTACATTGAGTCTTTGCGGTTACGGTTGCAGAACGCACATCATTACCGATTATAGAAGTTTCGCAAAAAAAATATTCTGCGTATCGCTTACTGTTGCAAGGGCAATACTGTCTCCTGAAGGTGTCATACTGCTTACAAGAACTTCTCCAGAATATAATATAAAAAATGAGTCTCCATTTTCTCCTTCATGGATTATAGTTTCTCCGGCTTTAAAAGTCTTTATTGCCAGATGTTTCCCATAAATATTCATTATAGGCTAAGATAAATGGACCAACACCTTTTGCGTCATCTTCAACGATGGGTTCGCTCATATAGTACTCAAAACTGCCATCTCGATTTGGCTTGTCTTCTGGTCCTAAGCCTGCCATAAGACAAATGCCACCTAAATGCAGTTCTTCATTGTCTGTAAGTAAATAGGTTTTGCAAATGCCTTCAAAAGCAGCTTTGCCGGCTTTGAGGAATTTTGCATCGGTGAGTATACCTGTCCGTACGCCTTTGAGCATGGAGTAGGACATGATGGCACTGCCACTTGTTTCTAGATAGTTTTTGCCCTGATGTGGGAGATTTGGTATTTGATACCACATACCCGTTGTATCTTGAAAACGCAGCATTGATTCCATTAAGTCTACAAAATAAGCTTTTAAGGTATTCCAGTTGTCGCTGCCTTTATCTGGAGCAAGATTGAGCGTATCTAATAATGCCATTGCATACCAGCCCAGTGAACGTAACCAGAAGTTTTTGCTTAATCCTGTTTGCTTGTCTGCCCAAAAAAGTGTCTTGCTGGAATCATATCCATGATAATAGAGTCCAGTGGTAGCATCTCTCATAATGTCATGTACATTTTTAAACTGCTGATAGATATCCTCTATGTTTTTGGCATTGTTAAACGTTGCCTCATATTCCATATAAAAAGGCAGACACATATATAAGCCATCGAGCCAAATCTGATCATGGTAGATTTTTTTATGCCAGAAATTACCTTCTTTTGTGCGAGGCTGTCCGGGCTTGCCTGTAATTTGATCATAAAGGTTAGTCAATGCCAGGCGATATTTTTCTTTTTTTGTTAGGCGGTATAAGGTAAAGAGATTTTTACCGCCATTTATTTCATCAAGATTATAGGTTTCTTTTTTATATCCATCGATTGTGCCATCATCATGAATACGATAATCTTCATAGTAATCGGAAAACTCTACATATTTTTTATCTTGTGTTCTGGCATAGGTTTCAAGGAGTGCCATAATCATGCAGCCGTCTATATAGTCCCAGCCTGATTTTTTGCCTGCACGTGCTTTTTCGATATTCCAGATGGGAAGTTCTGCTGTTGATTTTTCAATAAGATGTGAAATATAAGTCTCTATTACCGTTGTATTCATATCTTTCACTATATCATATGGTGGTGAATTTTACTATATTTGAATTTAAAAGAAAATCGGTTGTATAAAGATGCGAGGCATGTTATACAACCGATGTATATGCTGTTACTCAATAGTGATTGACTGGTCAGCAGTAAATGATTTTCCTGGTTCCAGTGTCATAAGTCCTGGTTTTTTACGCCAGTCGTGATCAGTTTCGCATGGATCTGGCATGCCATACCAAGGCTCTATGCAAACAAAGTTTGGCTCGCCTGCATTTTGCCAAATCATACAGTTTGGATAGCCTTTGGTATTTACTTTTACCAAGCTGCCATCTTTTTTATTTCGTAAACCAACCCAATCAGAAGTAAAGTGGGTAAAGAAGTGTCCATTACCAAAGCCTTGTGCGTTTAGTGGAATGATACCAGCTTCTTTTTCGCCATAAGGCTTTACACAAGGGGCTAAGCCGTCTTCGCCAAATGCCAGGTATCCGGTATCAGTGCACTGTATTTGTTGTAGGGGTTCTCTTTTTTCAAATTCGATTTGGTAGTCGCTGTTCTGAGTGCCTGCTGGATCTGTTGGACGAGGACACCAGAATGCGGTGTGACTACCCAGGGTAAACAGCATGTCGGTGGTATCAGTATTGGTTACGGTTGTCGTAAAGCGTACGGTTTTGCCTTCCAATGCATAGGCAATATTGAGTTTGAATTTCCAAGGGAACTTATTGGCGCTAAACTCGTTGTCAGTTAATTCAAAGGTAACAGAAGTTGGTGTTTGTGATACAACGGTGTGTTCTTCGTCACGTGAAAATCCATTGTTTACTAAAGAATATTCTTTGCCATCAACGGTCATATAGGTATCAAGAATTCTACCTACGTGAGGAAAGAGTACTGGAGCATGGAATTTCCATACAGATGGATCTCCGTTCCAAACATACTGTGTGCCTGTTTTAACATCTCGCAGTTCATTAATTTCTGCAGCGATGGTGTTTACTGTTAGTTCTAATGATTCATTTTTTAGAGTAATTTTCATACTTCCATTATAATCACCGTATCAAATACTGCAAGTGTTTTGCGGGTGGGCAACTGACAGCAGGTGATGCTTGGTAGTACTGTATAATAGTTTGTTTTTTTTATGATTATTTTTATATTTTAGGCAAAAACGTATTGGCAAAAGTGTTCATTTATGGTAGTAATAACACGCTGTCGGTGGGAGTATTTGTATGGTAAACACTTTTATAGTAGCTGGTATTATAGATGGATATTTTGATCATGTACGTGATATTGTGATACATCCTGATTTTATACAGTTGGATGATTATACACAACATCTTGGTACATCTCGATTGGAACATAGTTTTCATGTTTCTGTTATTGCATGGAAGCTTGCTCAGGTTTTAGGACTTGATGAGCGTCTTGCTGCAAGAGCGGGATTATTGCATGATTTTTGTCTCTATGATTTTCATAACGATGCTACTCAAAAAAAGTGTCAGTTGGTTGTTCATCCTTTTTGTGCAGCTGAACAAAGTAAAAAGTGTTTTTTATTAACCCGCAAAGAAGAAAAAGCGATTATTTCGCATATGTTTCCTTTAGGACCGATCCCAACAACTGGCGAAGCATGGCTTATTACGCTTGCTGATAAAATCTGTGCAATCGGTGAGTTTATAACAGGCTTTAATACTGTCCTACATAAACGATTATTTGTTAGATGTATACAAAGATGCCGATGATAAGTCCGGCTAAAATACCAATGGTAAGCACATAAATCCATGCGGGAAGTGCATTTGCATCTGTTACTGCCTGTACGGTATTACCATAATGTATGTGTTGCTGTAGTACTTGATTTACTTGTGTATTGCCTGGAGTAGCGTGATTTGTCTTGCCGTCTGCATAACCACACATGGGGCAGCCTTTGGTAAAGGCTGTTGCTATACCAACAAATCCACATTGCGGACATTTAACCGAAGTAAAAAAACGGCCACAATGTTTGCAAAATCGAGCATTTTGAGGAACTTCTTCTCCACAGTTTTCGCAAAAAAACTTTGCTTTTTTTTTATTGACCGCCATTTTTTTCCAGATTAAATGAAATAATTTCTCCGACTTCTTGTACCGTTGCAGTGACAGGAATTAATTGTTCATCCTTTTTTAGTGTTGCAAGTGTAAATTCTTCACCAACGACAATATGCTCATCCATAAAATCAGGAATAAATTGGAGAGAAGGGAATGTACAGGATTGTACTACACCAGTAATGATACGTTTTGTTTCTGGTATAGAAAACATAAAGTCGTAACAGGCAACATTTTCTGTAGTATAGTGAAATTCTGTTAACTCATGAGCCATTTCTTCTGGAGTGAGCATCTCTGCATCAAACTCTTTTTCTGCCTTTGATAAGAGCATTTCGTTTTGTATTGCTTCTTGTTCAGCTTCGGCTTCAAGATAAGGGTCATCTGCAGAAGAAATATCGATTTGTTCGGTTGTTTGAGTATTATCTTCGATTATCTCGGAGACAGATTGCTGTACCTGCTCGGATGCTTCTTGCATGGCAGCAATGTTTTGTTTTTGTATTGCTTCTTGTTCAGCTTCGGCTTCAAGATAAGGGTCATCTGCAGAAGAAGTCTCAATAGGTGCAGGATGTTCAGCTGTTTGGGTATTGTCTTCGATAATCTCAGAGACGGATTGCTGTACCTGTTCGGATGCTTCTTGCATGGCAGCAATGTTTTGTTTTTGTATTGCTTCTTGTTCAGCTTCGGCTTCAAGATAAGGGTCATCTGCAGAAGAAATATCAATTTGCTCGGTTGTCTGAGTATTATCTTCGATTATCTCGGAGACAGATTGCTGTACCTGCTCGGATGCTTCTTGCATGGCAGCAATGTTTTGTTTTTGTATAGCTTCTTGCTCAGCTTCGGCTTCAAGATAAGGGTCATCTGCGGAGGATGTCTCAATAGATACAGGCGACTCAGTAGTTTGAGTATTTTCTTCGAGAATTGTAGCAACAGATGGTACATCTTCTGCATCGTGTGATTCTGCACTCAACTGCTCTAATGGAGCTTTGTTTGTTTGTGGAGCGGTGTCTTTTACGCCATCGTCCAAATTGTACTCTTCTGCTGATGGCTGATTATCAAGGCCAGCATAGATATCGTTTTTCTTGTTAAGTATTGCCCGTAAATTATCTAATCCTTCAACATCATATGATGAAAAAGTTCCTCTAATGCCCAAACACTCTGCTTTTTTTAATTCATCTTCTGAAAAATTAGTGTCTGTAAAAAGAATAACCTGAGGCTCGTTTTTAATATTTCCGCTTTTGATATACTCTGCAAATGTTTTCCAGTGTCGTGGATAATCACGAGTACTAATTAAAATGAGGTGAGGGGAAATTTCCTCAAAATTATCCAGCGCCTTCATTAACCAGTGATAGACAATAATTTCATACCCAGCGTTTTTGAGAACGATAGAGAAACGTTCAATTGCAGTTGTGTCTTCAGAAATAATTACAGCTTTCATTCAGTACCCAGATTATCTACATTATAATCATAAATTTTCCAAATACCATCGGTTTGACGTACATAGTAAATATAGCGCTTCTTTTCGCGATAGGTTTTGTACTTAAACCATTCTATCACAGAAACTGAACCTTCGGTATGAGAATATGTAGTTTTTTCTATTTCGAAGCGTTCTGGGATAGCTACAATATCATTATCTATATGATTTTGCATCAAGCTGCTCTTATATGCATCAAGCATACGAGCTCGTTCATTTGCTGATACTGAGCGATAAATGCGCTTTTGTGCGGCATCACGTTGTAACATTTCTTCGACATCGATATATAAAAAATACTGATCCCACAATGTTTTTTGTCTTGCTGTTATAGTCTGTTCGACAACTTTGTCTGGAGATATTTCTTGTGGTTTTAAGATTTCGGCAGTTTTTTCTTTTACGGCAATAGTATTTGATGCCGCTGCTGCAGGAGATGGTGTAATCTCCAAAACTAATCTATTTGATCTGATAGCAATGTTTTTGTTTTTTATCATTTCTGGATAAAATTGCATTTCCAGATAATAAATTGAAGGCTCTGCGATAATCAGATAATCCTTTATATTTTCAATAAAAGAATACTCTTCGCCAGGCCCTAATGAGATCTCCCTAAAATAGACAGTTTGATTAGTTGTTCTTTTCTTTATAAGGGAATCTGTGTTTTGCAATAAATTATTTTTTATGGTGTATGCATTAAAGTCAAGACTGAACATGCGGTCGTCAGCAAGCTTAAAGCGCAAGTCGTCGGTACTACCATTTGAAATGGTAATGTGTACATAGACAGGATTACTTTCACCATTTCCTGGATAATACATGGTTCTATCATAAAATTTAATCTCAACTTTGGCATTTGAGTATTCATCTGCAGACAACTCTTGTGCATGCATTGTCTGTGCAAACAGCATCAAAATTGATATAATACAAATTGTTATGCGTTTCATGGCTTCTTCTCCAGCATAATTAATTCAGCCTAAATCTTTTTTATATTATCGGATAAAAATAATGAATTCATCACTATCAAATGAAAGTAATTCACTCTTTAATAGCATTTGTAAATGGACAGAGTTCAGAGAGTCTATCGACTTTTTGTTACATGATACTAGTGCATACCCGGCTGAAATAGAGGGTTTACAAGGCAGCTTGCATAGCTTTTTTGCAGCAGCGTTTATGAACTCTCGATTTGCCCAAACTTTGCACTCTATACAGTATAATGAATCATTTTCCTCTCGACAAGCATTAGATTCTGTAATTGTTGTACCGTCAGAAAAAAATGCACAAGACGTTGCTTCTGATTTGCATACTATTTTACCTGAGTCAGAAGTGTATATTCTTCCCTGGTGGGGAATGGTTGCATACCGACCGGTGGCAAAAGGTGCTGTTGTTTTTGGAGAACGTGCAGGTATTTTGGCAAAACTGGTGACGTCTTCTGGTCAGGTAACGGTATCTTCACATCCTCGGTTTTTTATTGTAACACAGCGTGTCTTTCAAACTCCGGTACCGCCGCCAAGCTATATTAAGTCATTGATTTTTAGACTGACAAAGGGACAAAAAATAGATACGATTCAACTTTCGGAGCAATTAGTAAAGTGTGGATATATTCGGGTTCCAAAAGTATCAGTAAAGGGTGAGTTTACACTGAGAGGTGAAGTTCTTGATATTTTTTTGCCAAGCGAAGATAGTGCGCATCGTATTCTCTTTGATTTTGATGAAATAGAAAGAATTAAGACATTTGATGTTGAGACGCAAAGTACCATTGCATCAGTTGATGAATTGCTTATTTATCCAATGAAAGAAGTCGTTTGGACAGATGAACTGATACAGACGCTTTCTGATAAAGTGACTGCGTGTCAAAAAGAAAATGGAATACTTGAACTGACGACAGAAGCTCAGAATGTACTTGAGACGCTTTTGACAGAATTGCAGGTACAAAAAGAAAGTGAAGGAGAAGAGCTTTTTTACCCTTTGTTGTGGGATAAAAAGTATTCTATCTTGGATTATATTGCAGATACTGTTCCTGTCATCTATTACGATTATAATCGTCTTGAAAATGCCCAAGAGGGATTAAATCGTGAATATATAGGCATGTATCGTAAAATACGAAGTCAGTCGCCGTATATGCCTCCGCAGGAAATTACGTTCCAGTTTGATGACTTGGTTGCTGTTCATGATACTCATATTAAGTGTAAATCATTGCATACCCAGGTAGAAGAATCTATTCCCAATAAAAATACGCTTCATATTGAAAGTTCTTCTGCCCAGAGTTTTTTTGGTAATATTCAGTATCTAAAAGAGCATATACGTGAGTTGCAACAGTTACATTGGCATATCTACATCTATGCGGATAATCCTAATCAGCAACTTCGTATTGATGAGATATTAAAGAACTATACGCATCCGGAAATTCAGGAACTTGAGCCTGTTCATTTGCTTCCAGAGCAGATATCAGAAGGTTTTTCTATTCCGGATCTTAAAACTCTGGTCATTCAGGAAAATGAAATTTTTGGTAGGCGGAAGCAAGCTCCAAAATCGTTACACAAAGTCAAAAGTGCGGTAATCGATACTTTTGTTGACTTGAATCCTGGTGATTATGTTGTTCATGTTAAATACGGTATTGGTATATTCAAGGGTATTGAACGTATCCACGCCATGGGTAATGAGCGTGATTATATAAAAATCGAATATGCAGATGAAGAATTTGCTTTTGTTCCTATTGAACAGGTTAATCTTGTTCAGCGTTATATAGGTAATGAGGGCAATGCTCCAAGAATCGATCGTATTGGTAGTAAGAGCTGGGAAAATCGAAAAAATCGTGTAAAGAAATCTGTTGAAGAGTTGGCTCAAAAACTGATTAATCTTTACTCACGCAGACAGATTGCTCAGGGGTTTGCTTTTCCTAAGGATTCTGAGTGGCAGTTGGCATTTGAGGCTGCTTTTCCATATGAAGACACACCAGATCAAATGACGGTAACGCAAGAGGTTAAACAGGATATGGAAAAGCCTGTTCCTATGGATCGTCTTGTTTGTGGTGATGTCGGATATGGTAAGACTGAAATAGCGATGCGTGCTGCATTTAAAGCGGTGATGGGAGGTAAACAAGTTGCATTTTTAGCTCCAACGACCATTTTGGCAGAACAGCACTATGAAAATTGTATTGATCGATTTGAAAAGTTTCCTGTAAAAATAGCGCATATGTCCCGCTTTGTTACGCAGAAAGAGCAAAAAAAAGTTTTGAAACAGCTTGCGGCAGGCGAAATTGATATCCTTGTTGGTACACATCGCATTATTCAAAAAGATGTGGTGTTTAAAAATCTCGGTCTTATGATCATCGATGAGGAACAGCGTTTTGGTGTCAAAGATAAAGAAAAACTGAAGGTTCTTAAAAATAACATCGATTGTCTTACTATGTCAGCAACTCCAATTCCACGTACTTTGCACATGAGTTTGTTAAAGATACGTGATATGAGTTTGTTGACAACTCCTCCTCAAAACCGCCAGCCAATTGAGACTGTGATTGATGGATATAATGATGATCGTGTTGCTATGGCTATACGTCGCGAGGTAGAAAGGGGAGGTCAGGTTTTTTATCTTCATAACAGGGTAGAGACTCTTGAAGAAACCCGCCATAAACTGGAACAGCTTGTGCCTGAGATGATGGTTGATATTGCTCATGGTCAGATGTCTAGCGAGCAATTGGACGATATTTTTAGACGCTTTAAGATGGGTGGTTTTCATATTCTTGTTGCGACTACCATTATCGAAAATGGTATTGATATCCCTAATGTTAATACTATCATTATTGACCGGGCTGATATGTATGGTGTTTCGCAATTATATCAGTTGCGGGGGCGAGTAGGGCGCAGTGATCGAAAAGCCTATGCTTATTTATTTTATCCAGAAAATAAAGCGCTGTCAGAAATAGCAATGAAGCGATTGCAGGTTATCAGCGATTTTACTGAGTTAGGTAGTGGTTTTAAAATCGCCATGAAGGATATGGAAATTCGAGGTGCCGGTAACTTGTTAGGTGTTGATCAGTCTGGTGATGTTTATTCTGTCGGTTTTGATATGTATTTGAGATTGTTAAACGAGGCTGTACAACAACTTACTGAGGAAAATTATAAAGAAAATAATGAAGTCCTCATGGAGCTTGAATACACAGGATTTATACCTGATACCTACGTGCATAATTTGCAGACCAAAATGGAAATTTATAAAAAGATTGCAGGTGTTCAGACTAAAGAGGAATTGGATCGTGTCTATGATGAACTGCAAGATCGTTTTGGTCCTGTTCCTGATGAGGTTGTCAGCTTGCTCTCATTGGCACAGATACGAATCATTTGTCAAAAGCTATATATTTCTGCATTAAAAGAGCGGCAAGGTGTGGTGCAAATTATTTTCTCTAAGGTTGCAAATGTCTCTATCGATAAGCTGCTCAAAATGATAAAGATGAGTCCTAATAGAGTACGACTTGATCCAACCCAAATGAATGTTATTTTACTTGAGACAGGAAAAATTGGTCTTAAAGAAAAGAGTGAATTTATACGAGAAAAACTGGAATATTTAGTATAGTCATGTTAAAATTAAATTAATTATACTTGTAGAGGAAACATTTGGAAAAGACGATTTTAATAGCAGATGATGTTGAACTAAATCGCGAAATTTTAGCAGAAATGTTTCGTGCTTCTTATACAATTGTTAAGGCAACAAATGGATTGGAAGCTGTTGAGGAAATAAAGCATAATAATTCCATTATTATGGTTTTGCTAGATATCCAAATGCCAAAAGCTGACGGATTTTATGTATTGGAGCAAATGCGACAGATGAATTTGCTCCGTCGTATTCCTGTTATTTTTATTACTGGTGAAGCCGACAGTATCGAGTATCAAAGACGCGGCTATGTATTAGGCGTTACCGATATAATTTCAAAACCATTTGATAAGTTGGTTGTTAAACAACGTGTCGATAATGCCATTGCCTTATATGAGTCAAAAAATAATACTGAAGAACAAGTTGCAAAACTTACGGCAAAAATACAGCATACCAATGATGAAATTATTAATGGGTTTAGTGCTTTAGTTGAATCTCGAAATAAAGAATCTAAATGGCATATTATCCATATTCGATTAATTACTGAAATTATTTTGGAATATTTTGAACAAATACGGCCTGGTGAGTTTACGACTGATATTCAGAAAAAGATCATCCGGGCTGCAGCTGTACATGATATTGGAAAATACATGATACCTGATGTCATTTTAAATAAACCGTTATCACAAGGCCGGTTGACTCCAGAAGAATATGAGATAATGAAAAGTCATACTACCGAAGGATTTACGATTCTTAATACTTTGTTCAAAGATATTTTTACTGATGATCCAGAGTTTTATAATTATTGTTTACAGATTACGAGAAGTCATCATGAACGTTGGGATGGCAATGGGTATCCTGATGGTCTAAAAGGAGACGAAATTCCATTTGCCGCTCAAATCGTTTCGCTTGCAGATGTATATGATGCATTGATATCAGAACGTTGTTATAAAAAAGCGATTCCCCATGATGTTTCTATCAAGATGATAATTGATGGACAATGCGGCGTCTTTAATCCTGAGCTTATTGAATGTTTAGTAAAGGTTGCTGATGGTTTTAGATTTATAGCTACCGCTATGTAAAATCCTGTTTTTTGTATATTTTTCAGTTGACAGAATGTGTTTTTTATTTATCATAAAGTAGTATAGACAGAACTACATTACTTTATATAATACATATATATTCGACTAGTTTTTTTTACTTTTGGACATTTTTTTTGCCCTTTCGAGTTTTTTTTTTTGACTCGAAAGGGCTTTTTTTTGCCCTTTTGGATTTTTTACAAGGGGGTAGCAGATGTACAACTTTTTCGGCTACGGCTATGTTCAGCGGTCTAACCGTGGTTACGGTTCAAAGGTTTCCCGTGCTTCTTGGGCGTGGCTCTTTCGTGAAGCAAAACGGGCAAATAATCCAAAAACACTCTTACATTATGTACAGACTTGCCAGCAGTACGGGCGTTTGCGTGGCATAACAAGCAAAGATGTATTTTATGCGTATAAAAAGGTTCGTTCACGAAACTTTAAGCGGTGGGGGTAAAAAATGTTACGTACAACAAGTTTAACACTCGTAGAATGGGTAAATTTATGTAAAGTTGCGTTACGTTCTCCAAGCTTTCGTATTTTTTGTAAAGCGTCCCAGAAGTACTATATGCAATTTAATTTGCGTTTGACTTCTAAACAATTAGTTTCGGCTTGGCGTGCTGTACATAGGGGTTGAAGATGATAGGTTCTTACTTTGAGTATAAAAACGGCTTAAAACCCATTACCAGAAACGCTTGGCGGTGGCTGTATAAGATGGCCCGAAGCTGTGACACTTGGGATTGTTATAAAGACATAGCCTATGGAGCAATCTACAAGGGAAAGTACAAAAACTTGACAAAAAAACATGTCTATCATGTCTGGCGTGAGGTTTACGGTGATTTTCCAGGAGCAATATAAAATGGGTCTGCAACTGCTTATAAAATAAGTAATTGCAAGTATTAAAAACGTACTTTTTTTTATAGGTCGTAAAAATGGATACAAAAAGCATACAGGATTGTAACGACTCGTACTATATGGGTCAGAATGACGGGGTTGATTATGCTATTGGTCTGCTGGATAACGTACTGCATGTTACGTCTAACAGGCTCAATCAGGTAGTGTTGAGCCAGCTTAAATCAGATTTGCTTGAATATAAATTAAAAGCAATCTGCAACCTTAACGGATATGGAGAGCATGTAAATGATGAAATTGCATAACATTGTTTTTCGTTGTCTTAGGGCTGATTTGGATAACAACAGTATATTCATTTCTTACCGTGGCGCAGATGTCACGGAACTGGCGACACTTAACAGACGCCTTTTACGGCTTAAAAAAAACGTTGTCTTTAGGGGTACATTATGACGGAGATACAGGCGGGGAAACTTTTGGCAGAGATTAAAGCCGTTAAAAAAGAACTTGAACTTATAGCCTTGCGCCTTTCGATGGTGGGGTGTCCGCAAAAGACGATAACTGAACGTCAATTCTTTTATATAAAAAGGCTTGACGTATTACGCAGAAAACAGAAAATACAGGGGGTAAAAAATGCGTATCATGAAAAAAAACTTTGACAATAAGTCTATCGGACTTGGCGCAGTCATCGCAGTCGTTGCGATGATCGCGCCAAAAGTAAGCGACTATGTAGTGCCAGTCATTACATCAATAAGAAACAAAATAGGTAAAAAAGCATAAGGAGATAAAAAATGTCACAGATGTTAAGCACACTTTTGACGGGTAAGTTTAGAGCCGACAGTGAGCGTCAGTTTGTCGGCACAAGTACGACAATAAAGTTTAACGGTTTCCTCTTCCAGCTGGAGTTTACACAGCCAGATGACTATAAAGAAGAGCAACTGGTACAGATTCTTAAAGCAATTCAATTTAATCATGCTATCCGCTTCGGTACCAGCAATGGCGGTAACTTGGCAGTAATCAGTAACTTAAATGCCCGTGCGGTATTCCTTAAAGGTGATGAATTAGCTGGTATGTCCGTCAAGTCTGTCAAGGTACGGGCTGGACGTGTAACTAAATTGTGTGCATATCTTCCTATCGGCTATTTCTCACTCGGCAGCCGTGACGCTTTGGAAAGTCAAATACAGTTTATTGGCGCATATCCTGAAAATATTACCAGCGGTATAACTTTCAAGGTATCTGGTGTATATAAGCATGAGGCGGTAAGTGTTCTTACTGTTTACCAGCTTTGTAAAGCTACAGGGGGCGACCAGCCCTATAAAAATGTCACCGAAATTGACTTTATCGGTGACAGTAAGAGCCGTCCAAACGTTACCATTACAGATGACATCGGCAGTCAGTCAGTAGACATTGATGACGCTATCGCCTTGTCAAATGCGACTCAGCGTTTTGAGACTTTCACGGAGTTCGGGGAACTTTACAAAGACCCTTATAATATGGGTCAGAACGTAACTTTTAACTGTCCGGCAGTCGCAAGCGATGATGCTGATTTGCTTGTAGTCGGGCTTGCTTATTATCCCGACTTGCTGTCACAACAGGCACAGGAGACAACAGCCCAGAAGCAGTCATTGCTTTCTAAGATTGCGGTAAATGACCAGCAAAAGTATCAGTATCTGGACGCATTAGGATATACAAAATAGGTATGTATGCGGTATGGGCTTGAATCCAATAAAATCAATATCAAGTGCTTGGGACACGGTAAAAGATTATGGCTCTAAAGCAATCGATACTGCCAAAAGTGCTGGTACTGTCATACGTCAGAATTATGATAATGTTGTTGACAAGGTAAAAAACTCTGCACCAGTAAATGTAATCAGTCAGGGCGTTGGCAATGTCTTACAGTCTGGCATAAATCTCTATGACAAAATCGATGATGTAACCGACTCCATGCCGATTGTAAAAGACGTCAAAGATGTAGTTGTAGGAGTTGCAAATAATGTGGGCGAAGCTACAGGGTTAAAAGACAAGTTTGCCTTGCTCGATGACATGGGGCGCACTGTCTCAAAAGACCCTGTCAAGGCTGTCATTAATAGTGTTTCTTCTGACGCTGTTCAGGCATTTGGTGAGGGGCTTTTAACTGGCGGTCTTGCTGGCGGTGTAGTCGCTGGGGCGACAACCGCAACGATGAAAACATACGGGGAAAAGAAACAGGAAGAAGCAGAGGAAGCAATGCGCAAGGCTCAAGCGGAGTATGATAAACAGCTTGAAGCCTACAATAAACAGGTAAAGGAGCGTTACGGGAATAAAGATGTGGCGTTCTCCAGTACTGCGCTATCTTCTGCGCTTAATGTCAATAATCCCATTAAAACAGTTGACAGCAAAGGAATACAGATGTCAACAAACTACTTCAGCGCTTCGGGCGCTCTGGCTGACGCAAGAAACTTGGGTATTGGTGTCGGTGACGGTGCTTTTGGCGGTCTGATATCTGCTACCGTCCAGAATGCTGGTAAAACTGGAACATGGCGAGATTATTACAATCTCGTTACTGACAATTTAATTAAGACTGTCGCATAGGCGAGGGGGAAAGATGGCGAACTTTAACAATAGAAGCGGTAAAAGCTTCGTAAAATGCGGTGATGAGCCGCTTAAAAAGTCGGCTGTTGTAAAGGAAAGTAAAAACGGGAATAAATACGCCTGTTTTGGATTCATGGACAAGGCGACGGGTGCAAGCTATACATTCAAGGTATTTCTAGACACCTATAAGCCGACAAAGGACACTGCAAAACACAAAGATGAGGATTGTTGTGTTGTAATGATAGAAAAATCGGTTAGACGGTATAACAAGCCGTCTTATGGCTATGGTAAACGTTTTTAAGGGGGTAATAGATGACAGACGGACAAAAAGCAACTATTTATCAGATAGGAAAGGCATTTCTGACCTTTTTAGGCTGTCTGCTCGGCTCATTGCTGGGTGGTGGCGGTATCCAGTAAAACTCTAACGGGAATTAGTCATTATGGATAGGGTAAAGTATTTTGATAATCTTTCAGGGTGCTGTCACTCCTGTAAAAACTGCTTGGCAGTTCTGGAGCGTGAAAAAGACCTTTGTAATCATAGGTTCATACGCTTTTTACACATACAGAAGCGTGAGTTAGTTAAAAAAATAAAATTAAAAATAGACCCGTTGTCAAAATATGAGTACTTTGACGATGATGACTACTACTTGTAAGGTTAAAACTTGCGTAGATGTGGCGATCATGAAAAGTGAAAACTTTTTCGCCACATCTAGCAAGTCTGGGGAGATTCTAAAAGAGGGGTAAATCCCTCTTTTTTTTAGGGGAGCAAAACAGATGATAATAGATTCAATAATCAAGATATTAAAAGGTGGGCTGTATGCGTGCGAGGGGTTCAAGGCACTTGTTAACGACACTAAAAACGTTACTGAAAAGGTACAAAATAGCGTTGATTCTGAAATGGAAGAAGCTGTTGGTGTTGATAGCATGGAAGAAGTAGAAGAGGGCGCAAAAGATGTATGTACAACTGAACAGTGACTATACGAAGCTTAAAAGTCAATGTGTACCGTCAATAGTTAAGTTTGTAGAGGGGCTTGATAATGGAACTGCTGACGGTGTTGACTTTGACGGGCTTAAGGGTTTCAAGCAAAATGACGGCTCTATATTCCGTGTTTTGTACGGCTGGCGCTCTGCTCTGGAGCAGATAGAGATATACAAAAAGGGTCGTATTGTTAAGCATAAAGTAGAGATTACCAGCCCATTGGCAAAAAAACCGTACAAGGGGCGTAAATACATAAAGCTGTCTGAATCCGTCTTGAACAGTAAATGGATAGCGTCTAAGGCTTGGGCTGGTCAGTCCTTGCATAACTGGGGCTGTGCCTGTGATATCGTATTCCGTACCATTGGCGACACGTTCAAAAAGGCTGTGAACTACAAAGGCAAGAAATACGATAATTTTCTTTCTTTATATACCGATTGCGGACTATTGGCATGGGCTAAAAAATGCGGTCTGGAATGGGGCGGTACTTGGTCGAGCTTTCCAGATGTGGCACATTTTGAGGACAACAGTTATAAGATACCGCCCGAATCCATGCATTATGCAGAAAACATGTGCAAGGATTTCATCATGGAATACAACGCAAATATTCTTGATTACACATTGAAAGATAAAAGTAAGGAAGTAGCGAAAAGCATGAAAATTAAGCCTGTTCTTTTTTCATGTATCTGCGCAATCTTCGGGTACTTTGTCATAAAAAATAAACTGATTTCTTTAGGGGGAAAAAAATAAATGTTGACGTTACAAGATTTGCAAGGTTTGAAAAAGACTACTTTACCGATGTTGAAACGTTTTGTATACATTGACTGTGACAGCGTGTTTTATTTGTCTGCTAACAACGGTAATGACCTGTTCCGCTGTTCGGCTGGGTCAAGAAAAATAGATTCAAGCAAGTTTTTAGGCGAGGAATACTATAAAAATAATCCTGTTTTTACAGTTGACTTGTACTGTGATGTTAAAACACATGTAAGCTTTACTTATTCAGATATTGATGCAGATTCATTAAGCGGTGTTTCAGGTCAGGCGGTAGAAATTGTAAATACTGAAGCTTTGCATGATAAAGATAAAACATGGGATTACTTAAATAAGTTAGGTTTTAACGATGAAAGAAAAGTACAAGTATTTAATTTTACAAGTCAAACTGCACCACAAAAAGGGCAACAATTAATTATACCGCCTATTTTAACTATAAGGGACGAAGATGGGAAAATTAGACGCTTGCGACAAGATGTATTTTTACCAGCTTTAAAATATGGTTTTTATCGTATATTTGTACGGGTTATTAATCCAACCAACGTTTACGGTGATACATACACTTATGATTTTAACTGTAATGCTTTT
>JAILIC010000005.1 GCA_024695475.1 Treponema sp. | reverse complement strand
TACATACCCATTTAGTACTACAAGATTGCTGCTTGGTTTTGAAAAAACAATTTCCAGATATTCTCCAATACCTGAAGTATTATGTTCTTTTCCAGGGACCCATGGATTATGGCGAATCCAGCAAGAGTGCCCATTTTCGAAGTTTAGTAAAACTTTGAGCATTCCTGTATCATACACACAAACACCAGTTTTTAATCGTTCTGTATAAAAAGATGATGCAGATATAATATCTATTTTATTTTGTATCTCCGAAATTGCAGAATACTCTTTTACAGATTTCTCTTTCAAATATGTTTTATAATCATAAGAATCAACAATTTCTATAGTATTCCGCACAGAGGATAAATATGCTTTCCTATCTGTACGGAATTTTGCTTCTTCATAATTTATATTTGAATCTAAAAAGAATGCAAATCCCCCTCCTTCTATAAAGTATGGACTATCATATTGATTAACATCTTTATATGATGAAAACTCTGAAAAAGGTCTATTCAATTTTTTCCACCCATTTTCTAGAAGAAAATCATTTTCTGATAAAGATAGTTCATAATCTTCATCCCATTTCCAAGGAGTTTGTTTATTTTTGGGAAGTGGTCTAGAAAACTTTCCTACCAAAATCCCATCATTTATGTAAATTGGAAAGGCAGAAAAATTAAATAAATACGTCTTTTGCCCATATACTGAGTAAAAACTTAGTAAAATAATTATCACAAAGCCTAATTTCTTCATATTTTTCCTACCATATAGTATAAGGAGTTTTGTAATAGGACTGATGTATCAATCTTGTTTTTATCTGATAATTATTAGGAAGACTCCAATTGTTTAAATTATTAAACAGTAAAACTTGATTGTTATAACTTGTTGAATCACATCCGTCAACACGTAAAGTTAAATAATCTGATGTAGCATTAAGTCCACGATTGGAATGTTCCAAATATCTGTCTCTGGAATCATATGTTCTACCTTCATTATCAATAAATCTTCCATCAAGCGTATATGCATTATTTTTTATTAAGACATTTCCTTCGAAATTTGATGAAGTAAAATACTGCATATTATATTCTTCTGAAACAACAGTGTTCGCCTGAACATATCCTCCAAGACCAAAAATATAATAAGGATATAATTGATTCAAGTTTTTTCCTTCACTGTTGGTAATCATATTATCAACAGTCTGATATCCTTCGATAAAAAATGAATCAGAATAATCCCAATTTAATCCCTCTTTATTATAGACAACAACATCTTTACCAGTAAATTGATCTGAGTTATTCCATACTATAGTGCCATCTTCGTTTTTTGTTCCTAGAAAACTCTTCCAGCTGTCAGGATCTCTGAACAATGTCGCTGCAATTGACGAATACAGATATTTACCGTTCTGAATTTCTGCCATTATGTTGCCGTAAAATGATTTATCGGTTATGGTAAGCTTAAGGCCTTCGGTATTTACCCAGGCCTTTGATTCTGAATCCCAGGAAGCTCCGCTGTTTTTGAGAAGTGCCTCTCCTAAAAGAGATTTCTTTTGTTTTTCAGTTAAAGCCAATTCATTTTCTAAATCTACATTATAGTATTTTAAGTCTTCAGCAAGTTCTGTTGAAATACCAAGAACATCACTCAATGTTTGAACATCATACAAAAAAATGTCTGATTCCAAATTTGAAACTCCTAGAATTTCTTCCGCTCTGTCAGCTCCAAGTACAGTTACTAATGATTCTGCCCAGCCCATTTTATTCATTCTTTCATCTTCAATTTTGCTGGTAGATATCACGTTGCCATCTGCATCAAGATAATCAATGCTGAGAGTTTTTTTCTTATCATCAACTAATTCATGGCTTCCATCAGCATGCATTTTTATCTTCCAGTGGTCTGTATCCCCAACATTCTCTTTCCAGCTGTTCTTATCCATGATTGCGTCAATCATCTCACTGACAAAAGCAGAGTCCCCCGAAAGATCGTATGCCTGGTTTATCTGCGTGTATGTATCAAGTCCAGTTTTATGTGCCTCGCCTTCAATTCTGTTACCGTAGGCGTGAGTTCCTTCATGTGCAAGAACTGTCGCAAGTTTTGCATAATCTTCTGCTCCACCGCCAAGCAGCGTGGTTGAAATATTTATCGTATTTCCGCCCTTGTAATTTCCGTAATCAACTCCGGTATCGGTGTAATTAACGGAAATCTTTTCGTTCCAGATGTCTTTTGAAAGTTTCTGATTTCCGCCGATATTTGTGTAGCCAAGCATGTTAATTGAATTTAATGTAGAGTTCGTTTCCACGCTTCCATACTTCCAGTCGATGACCTTTGAAGATTCTTTTGCGCCCGCAGCGGCAAGCTTCAATGTTCCAAGCGAAATATCCGTTCCTGCTGAACTTATTGCAAAGTGAGTTCCGTTTTCTCCAATTGTCATAGAAAGGAATCCTCCGCTAAGTGTACTGCTGCCAGCTGCTCCCCACATGCTTCCGTATTCAAGGCCGAGCATTGAAAGGTTTGCAAGGTTAAAGGTTGTTTGTCCTGTAAAGGCAAACTCGAGAGCGTTGGTTGTAAGGCCGCCTGCAAGGCTGTTAAAACTACTCATCGCACTTGTATTGAATGTATTTCCATTAAGAAGTTTTCCTGTAGAGTCAAAGCTGTTCATGGCACCAAGCCCGTTCGTGACAAAACTGCCTGCGGTAGAAAATGCTATCCCCTGCCAGTCGCTCCAGCTGTTAAAGGCATCCTTCACTCCGCTAAAGCCACCGTCGATAAATGCATTCGTAAACTGCGTTGTTATCGATGACGAAGAAGTAATTCCCGTCTTCAAAAATACTCCGCCGATTCCGCCGACTTTTGATGCCATTCCCATGGCAGCGCCGCTGGCTCCTGTTATGGCTCCGCTAACTGCTGCCTTTGCAACATTCTTTGCCGCTTCATCCCAGTCATGGTATCCAACACTTACATCTGCCATTTCAAACGTAAGCTCGTTGGTAGCCATTATCGCCGCACTCACTGCTACTGCAAGCATGGCTCCCGCACCGAACGTACATACAGTTGCCGCGATGGAAGCGACCATTGTAGAAAACTCTCTTATACTCGGCCCCGGGAAGGTGTCACTGCACCACAGTTTTCGCTCCCAGGTAGGGGCGTCCAGGGCTTGCCAGCCGGGTTTTTCTTTCTGGCTGTTGTTCTCAAAATCCAGAAGAATCTTTCCGACAAGTCCTTTTACAAGTTCAACTTCGCCCTTGTACTGCTCGCCGTATGCGTATTTTTCAAACTCACCGACGATGTAGCTCACATTCTTTGTGCTGCG
>JAILIC010000167.1 GCA_024695475.1 Treponema sp. | reverse complement strand
GGAGTTGTGATTTGTATATTGCAATTTAAGAAGATTAAATAATCTCCTTTTGCATAAGTAGCGGCTTTATTTAATAATTCAGCATCACTTAATTTTTCAGAATAGGTAAAGCTATGTATTCTTGAATCTGGAATCAGAGTTTCAAAAATGATTGATTTATCAAATACGAGAATTTCAAAATCTGAATATGTAGTTTTTCCCAATATTGAATTAATACATTCACAAGTCTTATTCTTGTTTTTGTTAATAATTATGATTGATATTTTTGGAAGCAGAT
Source organism: Treponema sp. (assembly GCA_024695475.1). GTDB lineage: Bacteria > Spirochaetota > Spirochaetia > Treponematales > Treponemataceae > Treponema_D. The sequence goes on along the minus strand of JAILIC010000167.1, from coordinate 1,800 downwards.
TTATTCTGTATTTTGTACGATATAAAATATTCTTGCAAATCTCTACCTCGGCATCTACAGATAATCTTTTATAGTGTTTTTCCAGAGCTCTTTTTCCAGCTTCAATGGCATAAGTTTTGGTTCCTATACTATTTGCTGTTGAAGTTGCTGAAGCTCTCCAATAATACATACATTTTGCGATATGTACGATTTTCTGGGTTTTTTCAGAAATACGTAAAAATAAATCATAATCCTGTGCACCATCTGTAGCCGAATCAAAATTTCCAATACTATCAAGCAGCGTTTTTTTAAATGATGAAAAGTGACACAAATAATTAGTACCGCAGAAATAATCAGGTGCAAAATCAGGTTTAAAATTTGCATTGTTAATTTTTTGCAAATTTGGACTCTGAAATATCGCTTCATCGGTATATACATAATCTGCATTCTTTTCACAAATTGCTTTCATTGTTTCAAACAAAGCACATGGATGCAATAAGTCATCATGATCAAAAAGAGAAATATAATCTCCTGTTGCCATTTTAATACATGCATTTGTATTTTCTGAAATACCTTTATTTTCTTCCAGTTTTAAATATTTGATACGATCATCTTTTTGAATAATTGATTTACAAACATCTTCAACATATTTGTGATTTTCATCACTTCCATCTGCCAGACATAATTCCCAATTATCATAAGTCTGAAAGATTACAGAACCTATCATTTCTTTCAGAAAAGCTTCCGGCGTATTATATAAAGGCACAAGTATACTGAATTTTATATTTTGTGAAAAAGTAAAAGCCTTCTGTTTTTCGTATTCATTAATGCTGCAACCGAATGCCTGAGGTGGCAGATAAAAATTATGTCTTTTATTCCAATAAGAATGCAAATTGCAATAAGTAGAAACTTCTTTGATACTTATTTTTTTTAACCGTTTAGATATTGCTTTTGTGAGTTTTTTTATTGTCATTTTTGCCAATTTTTTCTTAAACCTTTTCCTCTATAATTGTAGCTGAATTGTTTTCAAATTTAATTTTAAAATCACAATTCTCTAAAGTAGAAAGTCTATGTGCAATTGCAATGATTGTAATCTCACCTTTTAATTTGTTGATTGTTTCAGTAATCTGTTTTTCAGTTTCTGTATCTAAGGCAGATGTTGCTTCATCAAGAATTAATACAGATGGATTTTGATAAAGGGCACGTGCAATACCTATTCGCTGTTTCTGTCCGCCAGAAAGTTTTGCACCTTTATCTCCACATTGTGTATTTTCTTTTAATTCAAGACTCTGCACAAAATCATATAATTCTGCCATCTTGAGAACTTTTTCAATTCTTTCATCATCTATATCTTCCGGCAAGATTCCGAAAGCAATGTTTTCGCGGATAGTTCCATCAATAAGATAAATACTCTGAGGAACATAAGAAACATTATCAAGCCATCCCTGAATGTTATCGAAAATATTATTTCCATCAACATAGATGGCTCCGGCAGAAGGCTTAAGTAAACCTAAGAGGATATCTACAAAAGTTGTCTTTCCGGCACCACTAGGTCCTACTACACCAACAAATTTTCCTTTTGGAATAGAAAAACTTACATTATCAAAAACATTCTTATTTGTATCAGGATATCCAAATGTCAGGTTTTCAACAGAAATTTCTTTATCGAATGGAAGTCTTTCCTTTTCACCTCTTTGATTACTAACTTCATCTTCTTTTTTTTGATTTTTTATGGCAATAAAATCATCAAATACTTCATTAAAGAAAGGCATTTTAAATTTTATTTCATTAAATAAACCCGTAATCTGATTCATACAAGGC
>JAILIC010000145.1 GCA_024695475.1 Treponema sp. | reverse complement strand
CAAGATTCAGGTATTACAGTTACGGATTTTGTGTTTTCAAAACCATTTATATGAAGGTATTCTGTGAGTTTTTCAGGAAGAAAGATATGACCTTTTAGTGTAATAAAATCTCTTTCTGCAAGATTTTCTTCATTGTCATATATTATTACATTTCCTGTATCTATAAGCGAAACACCTTCAGTGCTTATGAAAGGATCTTCATATATGTAGTTATTTGATTCTTCATGTATCTTTATATTACCTAAGTTGTCAGAGGTCTTCTTCTTTCTGCTTATGAAAGTTGTTGCAGCTTCCAATATTAGCACAAGCATCCAAAAAGTAAGGACTGCAATAATTATTATTGTTTTCTTCTTTTTTGACATATTTTTTTAATTCCTTTTCTTGTATAGCACTTGGTAAAAGTTGTTTAATTTAAACAACTTTTTTTAGTCTGCTAAATAAGCAAGTGGTCGGCATACTGAAACACATGCATGTGAATTTGCTTGTGATTCTCTGTATACGACACCGTAGGCAGAACCTCTTGCATCAATTTGCATTCCATTTCCGACATAGATTGCTGCATGAGTTACATTTTTATATTTACTATTTGAAGAACTGTAACTGAAAAACAAAACATCTCCAGGTTGCAAGTCGGAAGTATCGGTAACAGTTGTACCCCAGTTTTCCATAATCCTACACTCTTCCGAAGCGGTAGGGTTATAATCTGCGATAGAGTAGCCTGCAGCAGAATATACTCTTGCTACCAAGGATGAACAGTCATAAACATCCTCACTATTTCTGTATGTTTGTGAGTAAGCACTTCCAACACGATTTATTGCTTCTTCAACGATAGATTTTTGAGCATCAGTTATATCTTTTCCATTCAGTAAATCTTCGAGCATCGACCAAACTTCTTCAGAAGTCATGCCAGAAGTATAATTTGGATATTCTCCTGCGACCCATTCAAGCATGGTTTCAATGTCCATCTCATAGAAATCATCATCCCAAGGGGTTCTTACATTTGGTCCAAAGTCATAATATGATGTATAGATACGCTCTGCCTGTTCTGAACGGTCAAGAACATCAATGTTCTTTGTGTTTTTGTAAAGATAATGATAGGCTTCTGCATCAACACCACAGAAGTCATACAGTTTTTTTAGATTGTATTTAACAATAGTGGTCTTTACCCATATTTCTGTATATAAATATGCTCCTGTTTCATCATCAAATACATCTTCCTCGATGTCATCAAAGCGCATTCTGTAGAGATTTTTTCTTTCATCCTTAGTATCGAAAAGATCTTTGAACTTTTTTAGCGTGGTTGAATTAGCCGAGAATTCTTCGTTTTCGTTAAATATTGAAAGAAATTCTGCGTAGTTAACGTCTTTGTATACTTCTTCCCATGTGATATCATCCAATACTTCAAGGCTTCTTTTTTGATTTATATCTGGCCTTGATTTGATGTACTTTTCTGCATCATCCAAAGCATCATCTATTGCTTTTGTAAATCCTAACTTTTGGATGATTTCAATATCTGCATCAGTAGCTGATTTAAAAAACTCATCCATATCAATATCCGTGGCTAATCCTATTGTATCTACATCAATAGTTTCTTCTTCACTGGTATCTTTAGGGTGTAATAGACCTGAAAAGAAGTCTATTACCTTACCAATGCCTTTTACAACGGTCATAGCCACTTCTGATACTGTTGCTAATATAATATGTCCGTCTGCTTTTAATTGTTCGATACTTTCTTCCCAAGCAGCGAAGAAAAACACAGATGATATTTCTCCTAATAGACTTGTTGAATAATCAGATACTATTGGAGTAATAAGTGTTCTAGCCTGATCGTAAGAAAATATATTTACAAGAAGGTAAGGAATCATTAAAAAAATAAGAATTTTATTATGCTTATTTTTCTTTTCCCCTCTTCCTCCTTGTAGCATACTTTCTGCATCATTGTAGCCTTTTTTAGCTGCTTTAAAAATAATACTAAAAACAGCTATTGCAATTCCAATTGGACCCGTGGCTGATGAGGCCGTTGTTCCCGCACTTGATGCTGCGCCTGCCCCGGTTTCTGCTGCAGCACCAGCACCTGATGCTGTACTTGCTCCGGTTTCTGCTGCAGCTTTTGTTCCCTCAACAGTTGCAGAACCCGCAAACGCTGTTCCCGAGGAAGCAGCATTTGCATAGTCTTTTAGATTTTTTCCAAGTCTTACTGCGTTTTTTGCAGCATTAAGTTTTCTGTTAAGTAGTTCATTGTCATTGTCATTTTCGTGTTCTTGCTCAAAGTATGTACTCATTCATAAAACTCCAAAGTTGTTTAAATTAAACAACTCTATTATTGTCAACTCTTTTAATATTAATAGGTTTGTATGCAAGCATATTTTGACCTGAACCAGTTCCACCAATTATCTTCTCATTTCTATCTGGTCCTTGATCAAATACATATCTATATGAATATGCAACTTTTCCTTTGTCTTTGCTTGTGGCATAGATTTTTCTTTCATTTGCATCAATCTCGTCTACAGAAGAAAGGTTTTCTTTATTAGTCAATTCGTTTATAAGCATTTGATTAGTATTATCTCTTAACTTGTTTTCTACAGATGAATAAGCATCATTGTATCTACCAAAGTCATTTTCATATGCTTCAATTTTTTCAGATGCGTTGAGTGTAGCCCATTCAGTTTTAGAATGACTGTTTGTAACTTCCATGTTGTCGAGAATATCTTGATCAATGCTTGAAGCTTGTTCACTATTTTTGAAGTCGTGAACAATTTTTTCAGCAGATGAACCTATTTGTTCGTCATATTCATATGTATCAACAGGATTCTCGCCTGTATATGCTTCGGTATACAAAGGATCTGCTGCAAGGCTACCGTTGGAATCAATGATTGAATATACGATTCCTGTGTCTTTTTCGTAATATGCAGCACCGCCAGCTACATCAATATAGGCATTATTTACTGCACCTGTGTCAGGATTAACAAAATCACTTCTATGTTTCCAACTAGAAGGTTTTTCAGGTTTTTTAATTGAGTAGCCTTCATTGTATCTACCAAAGTCATTTTTATATGCTTCAATTTTTTCAGATGCGTTAAGCGTAGCCCATTCAGCTTTAGAATGACTGTTTGTAACTTTCATATTATCGAGAACATCTTGACCAATGTTTGAAGCTTGCTCACTATTCTTAAAGTCGTGAATAATTTTTTCAGCAGATGAACCTATTTGTTTGTCATATTGATATTCACCTGTATATGCTTCGGTATACAAAGGATCTGCTGCAAGGCTACCGTTGGAATCAATGATTGAATATACGATTCCTGTGTCTTTTTCGAAATATGCAGCACCGCCAGCTACATCAATATAGGCATCATTTATAACTCCCGTATCAGGATTAACAAAATCACTTCTATGTTTCCAATTAGAAGGTTTTTCTGGCTTTTCAATTCCTGCGTTTTCAAGTACGGTATCTATACGTTCTCTTTGCATTGCGGAACTTCCAGCTGTAAGCTCTGCTGAACGATCTATTCCTTTTGTTCCAAATCCGCTTGCTCTTGCCGCGTCAGAAAATCTATATTTACCGTCTATCTCATGAATTGCACCAACGGTTCCTCTAGCAGTCTGAAGTCTTGCGCTACCATTTTCCATATCTATAGAATGTACTTCTGATGGAGTGTAGCCTGTAAGTTTCTTAAATTGTTCAGTATTCATTCCTGCGCGTTTCATGAAGTTTTTAACTCCTTGCTCACCCTCAAATTTTGTATGTGAGTTCATAGAGCCGAATCCACCATGTTTGCTATATTGTATTTGCCAGTCAGTTCCGTTTGTCTTTGTTGAAGCAAATGCTGTTCCATTGCTAAGATTTTGTCCATTTTTAGCAAGTGAAAACTCAAAAGCATTGCCGTCAACATCTGTTCCGTAGCCATGAATAGTCCCGTCAGGCATTTTGCGCATTCTCGAAGCATCAACAAAACCACCTTTACCAGCAATCTTTTCCTGCCAGTTAGAACCGAATGCAGTTGTCATATACTCGTTTTGTTTGATTGAGAACTGTCTATCAGCGGTATTGTTACTTATTCCGTCAAAGAAATTCTCTACTTGCGCTTTTCTGACAGGCATATTCTTTCCACCTTCGAAAGAAGTATTCATAATTTTATCTTCTGCTTGGCTTGTTGTCATTGGTTTACCATTTAACATAGAGCCTAATTGGACTGCATCGGGATTTCCTCCAGTCATTCCTACTGCTGTAACTGCATTTCCTGCTAATGCGCCACCTGTGTTTGCCAAAGATATTGCATTATTTACAGAAGCAGCAAATGAATCAAAAAGGTTTCCTCCTGTTCGTGCTATGCTCAAACCCATACCTTTTAGTGTTTCATCTATATGTTGGCCAATTCTGATCCATGCAAGAACGATTATTGCACAAGTAATACCAACTATCTCTTTTTCTTCATTGTTTACATGCGCCATAAGTTCAAGAGTACTCTTTACGAAAAACTGATTAAGTATTAGTACAAAAAGTGAGCTTATAAACATTTCTAAGTATGATATGGTTACGTTTTCAGTTAATGATGATGCTGAGAATGAAAATCCTATAGGTGCAAAGAGATAAAGAAAACAAGATAACATGTATCTCTCCACAACTTCAACAATAAGTTTGATGAATTCTTTTACAACAATATAGAGTAGAATAAGTTTAAGTAATAAAAAGATAATTATTCCAGCCTCTCCTGCAATGGCGCCTGCAATAACTGTTTCAAATATAAATTCAACTATTACAGTACCCATGCCATGAGTGTCTACTGAAGCCATGTAATTAAAGAACTTTTCAAACATTAGAACTACAGGGTCTAATAATGCTTCAGATGAAGTTATTAAAATTATTGTCTTAACGTATTTAAAAACAACTTCTTTTGGTGATGCTGCCTTTTCGAATGCGCTGACAGTTCCTGAACGCACAAGCCCTATAATAAAAAGGGCTGTTGCAATCGAGTAGGCAACAACTCCAAATATTTTAACTGCATCAAATATAACGTTGTCATCGTAATCAGTTGAGGAATCAAACGATTCCTTAAAGAAGTTTTTGATGAGAATATTGTCAGAATAGTCAACTCCAAACCATGCCAAAAATTTACTCATCCCAGGTGCAAATCCTCCACTGAGAATGTTTCCGCTTGTTTCAACACCATTTGCCGCTATATTTGTACTTTGACCGACTGTACCCTCTATAGTTGTGTCAGTAAAATCATTGGTAGTTCCTTCTGTATAATCCTTGGCATGATGAATAGGCACTAATCCAAAAAGTAAAAGCATAACAGATAGCATTACTAATGATGTAATAGATGCTATTTTGTATTTCTTTAGAGAAAAGTTGTTTAAATTAAACAACTTTCCAAACTGGTTATATATATTAGATATGAAAGTGTAGATATTATAAGTAAGCATAAAATTCTCCCAAAAACAAAAGGATCGAATGAGAATTTGTCATCCGGTCCTTTTGTTGCTCTTATTAAGTGCTTGCGCCGTTAAGCCATCCGGCAATTTGATCAAGTGTTGCAGTAAATGTGTTAGGAAGAAGTAACAGAATAAATGCTGCGCATTCAACTTTTATTGCAGTAGCGAAGACATTTCTAGTCTTTTCATTTTTTGCAAATACTGCCCAGAGTATTATAGACAAAAGTAGTATAGGGTAGAAGATACCTTTACAATAAAAGTCCTGAAGTTTTGTCATTAAATTATTTGATGCACTTTCTGCAGTATCCCAAATAGTGTTATCTGCAAGCAATGTTGTGACATTTGCTGCTGCTACAGCTGTACAGGTAGCAAGTTGTGTCCATTTGCTGCCTAGAACTGACGCGATTTTTTTTCGCATAATGATGTT
>JAILIC010000143.1 GCA_024695475.1 Treponema sp. | reverse complement strand
CAGTTGTTGATGATAAAACGGGTAGAATCTTTGTTATTGAGAAGGATTAATGCATATGGTTTTGAATGTGTTTGAAGAGACAGAAATCGACAATGATGATTTGCCGGAAGAATGGAAAACAAAGAGAAATCAAGATGATTTTGAGGAATTTCTTCAGCGCAATTGGGAACAACGGTCGGTTTTTTATGAAGATGGAAAAGTAGATTCTAAACAACAGTTTTTAGGTTTCACAGGGCATCTTGGATTAAGGACTAAAAAGTATATAGGGACTGTGGTTTACAACGGGGAACAAGTTAATATTTTTCCAAAAGTATTCAAACGAAGAAATAATGATTATAAAACGGATAAGCTCACAGCGGCACATTTGATGGATAATCTTGTGAAATGGCTCGAGTATTGCAACCGTATTGCATATCCGTTTATAAACATTTCTACAGAGCTTACGGATGCTGATAATCTTAAAGAACTATTTATCAGCTTGTATGTAGGCTATGTTCGCAGCGCGTTAGAGAGAGGTTTATTTTACAAGTATGTAGAAGAAACAGAGAATGTTAGCTGCATAAAAGGAAAGTTTGATATCAAAGATTATTACATTAATAAGATACCTAATGGGCAAGCGGAAAAATTCAAATGTACATATTCAACATTTGAATTTGACAATATGGTCAATAGGATTATTAAGCATACATGCAAAATGCTTTTGAATATCACTGATTCAAAAAGAAGCCAGCAGATTATTAGAAATATTCTTATAAGGTTGAATGAAGTATCTGATTGCGCATGTAAACCATCAGATTGTGATCAGATTAGGCTCAGCCGAATGAACGGAAATTATCGAATTATCATAAGCATGAGCAAAATGTTTTTGCTTAATCAGACATCAAATTATTCTATTGATATGAATGAGTCGTTCTGCTTCTTGTTCCCTACAGATATTCTTTTTGAAGGATTTATTGGCGGATTTATGCAGGAAGTGGTGGAAGATAAAGGGGGAAAGGCTTATCTACAGAAGAGTGACATGAAACTTGTGGATAGCATACAAATCGAGGGTCAAGAATATGACGGTGTCTTTACTATGAGACACGACATTCTTGTAGAGTATGATGATAAGGTTTTTATTCTTGATACAAAGTACAAAATGATTTCCAGATTTGAAGGAAATCCTGATGAAGCAAGACAAATTATTGGGAATGAATCTCATCAAGGAGATGTATATCAAGTTTGCGAATACGCGAGAAAAAGAGGGGCATCTGATGTCTATCTACTTTATCCGCAATTCAGATATGAGGACATAGATACAAGTTATCCGATTGCAAAAAGCAGTGGGATCGGGGGGGATATTAATATTCATTTTGTACGACTTCCATTTATTTTTGAAGACGATGAAACACAAGTAAAGAATAATTTGACAGAAGTGATAAAGAGTATTCTATGTATGAAAGATGCATAAAGCTGATTTAAAAATATAACATATGATTATCAAATAAAAAAACAGATTTGTAAAACTAAACGCACGATTGTAAGAGTAAAAGTAAGGTGCTTCTGGCGTTTAAATTTACAATTAAAGGGGACGGTCCATGTTTGGACTGTCCTTTTTATTGGACAGATGATTAGGTATGGTTAATAAATAATTAATTCTAGAATGAAAAATTAAAGACAAGGGAATGGAGGAAAATTATTATGAAAAAAGCATTATGTATTGGAATTGACAGCTATGAGCAAGTGTCAGATCTTCATGGATGCGTCAATGATGCAAATGCCATTAAAGCGGCATTAGAAAGAAATGGTGACGGGACTTTAAACTTTGATGTAAAACTAATGTGCGCAACAAGTGAAGCATCGTATATTACACGCAAAAGCTTAAAGGAATCAATAATTAAACTGTTTAACGGAGAGTCCGAAATTGCTTTATTATACTATTCAGGACATGGCTCATTTGATTCGTTTGGTGGGTATTTATGTACTAGTGAAGTGAAAAGTGTTGATGATGGATTGCCGCTTGATGAATTAATGAAAATTGTTGCAAAATCACCTGCAAGAAACAAGGTGATTATATTAGATAGCTGTCATAGTGGATTTGCTGCTAGTTCTTTTGAAATGCCAGACTATTCATTGCTTAGTAGCGGTACTACGATATTAGCTGCGTGTGATGAAAAACAGTATGCAACTGAAAAAGATGGAAATGGTGTATTTACTAATCTTTTAATTGAGGCGCTTTATGGTGGCGCTATGAACTTATTGGGGGATGTTACACCCGGAAGTGTGTATGCATATATTGATAGGTCACTTGGAGGATGGGAGCAACGTCCATTGTTCAAGGCAAATATTAAAAGCTTTGTTTCTTTAAGGAAAAATATACCACCAATTGCTATTGAGGATTTGCGAAAAATAGTTAATATTTTTTCTGAAGCATCTGCAGAGTTTCAACTTGATCCTACATATGAGCCTGATAAACACGAAGTGGAGAATAAAGAGATGAATAAGGAGCATGAGGCAACGTTTGCACTCCTTCAAAAATATACTAGATTAGGCCTTGTTATTCCTGTTGGGGCTGAGCATATGTATTATGCAGCTATTGGAAGTAAATCATGCAAATTAACAGTGCAAGGACAGCATTATTGGAATTTAGTCAAGAAAAATACTATATAGGGAGGATGTAAAATGATTAAAAGAAGAACATTTATAAGTTTTGATTATGACAATGATAGCGATCTAAAAAATTTATTGGTCGGACAATCTAAGAATCCGGATTCTCCATTTGAGATAGTTGATATGTCGATTAAGGAGGCGATAGCGACAAACTGGAGAGAAAATGCGAGAAGGCGTATAAAAAGCTGTGATGTTGTTATCATAATCTGCGGAACACAAACACATCGCGCAACGGGTGTTGCCGCTGAATTAAAAATTGCTCAAGAGGAAGGAATCCCATATTTTTGCCTAAATGGAAGACCGGATAAGAGCTGTTTTAAACCTTTGGGTGCGAGAACTAGTGATATAATATATAGATGGTCTTGGGACAATTTAAAATCATTGATTAACGGAGCTAGATGATTGCAAGAATAATATACATGAGACGGTTACTGCATTTTATAACTTATGTGATTTGATTGTAGGTTGTGTTATTATAGTATATACAAATTCTTATACAAGAAGGTTTTGTGTACAGAGTATAAGGAACAGTAAAGACATGTCCAAAGTTTACATTTCATTATTCAACGACAACGGAATAGCAAAGTGGGGCTTGTTTTATGAGAATTCACAAGGAAAAACTCAGCATCTGGAAGAAGATTTTAAAAAGCTTGTTTTTGATTCGGAAGCTGAGGCAAATGAAAAACTGGCTGCTATTGAAGAGGAGCGGCGTAGTGAGGATTCGGCTATAGCATTTTCCGTTGTGGAAGCGAAGGCGTTTGCCGAGAGCCATAGCTGGAAATTTGCCACCACTTACGCGAAGACTGCGCCGCATGAATATCTTGTCAAGAAATGGTTGTCTGAGAAAGATAGGTTGCTGTTTGAACGCTTGGTTCAGACTATTAATAAGGATTCTGTTGTGGGATACTTCTATGGCCACAAGAATAATTATTTGATCTTGGGTGATTATTATTACTGGTATATGACGGATTACTATCCAGAGAATCTGGCCGTTGATTTGATTAATCGTACAACGACGGACAATTTGGAATATCGGGATGGGGCGTATTATTACATAGGAAACATCAAAAAATAATCATCAAAAAACGACACATATCAATCCCCCATTTTTACTGTATGGAATACAGTGAGGGGAATAAGAAAATGATAATCGATATGGATTTTAGGGATTCCAAGCTGTATCTTTCGAAATCTATTATAACTCATTGGGATGCACCTTATGAAAGCGAGGATTTGCCTGAGGAAAAGCGTGACGAGATATATCGCTATATTAAGGAGCATCTGATAAAGAAATTTGGGCAAGAAAAAATAGTAGAGGAATAACAAATGAAAAAAATCATGATTATCGCGGTTTTACTCGCATCTTTAATGCTTACGGCATGCACGGGCAAACCGGCTGACAACGCAGGCGACGATGCTACGGCGCCGACAAAAGGAGCGCCAAGCGAAGCTACGACGGAAACTAAAGCAGAGGAAGAGGATTCCTTCTTTGCGCAGTTTGAATCAACCGACTTCTCATTTTCCAGCGGAGCCGGTGCATGGGTAACATCTTTCGAAGTGGATGAAAACG
>JAILIC010000134.1 GCA_024695475.1 Treponema sp. | reverse complement strand
CCTAAATCGATAATATGATCTGCCTGACAAATGACATCGAGATTATGCTCAATCATTACAACAGTATTTCCCTGATCAACAAGACGCTGTATGACAACCATAAGCATTTTGACATCAGCAAAATGTAATCCTGTCGTCGGTTCATCTAAAATATACAAAGTCTTACCTGTTGATACTCGAGCAAGTTCATTTGCAAGCTTTACGCGCTGAGCCTCACCACCAGAAAGTGTCAAGGCAGACTGTCCTAGTTGTACATATCCCAAACCTACAGCCTTTAAGGTCTCAAACTTTCTTGCCAAATGCGGAATATGAGCAAAAAATTCACAAGCTTCCTCGATTGTCATATCAAGAACATCTGCAATGTTCTTACCCTTATACCGAACTTCAAGTGTTTCCTTATTAAACCTCCGACCGCCACAAACGTCACACTGAATAAAGACATCTGGTAAAAAATTCATCTCAATGGTAATAATGCCGGCGCCTTGACAATTTTCACACCGTCCACCTTTTACATTGAAACTAAAGCGACCCGCTTTATATCCTCGCATCTTTGCATCAGGAAGGTTAGCAAATAAATCTCTAATTCCGTTAAAAACACCAACATACGTTGCAGGATTTGAACGAGGAGTTCTTCCTATAGGGCTTTGATCAATATTGATAATCTTGTCTATATTTTCCAAACCGTCAATAGAAGTATATGCACCTGTTGGATATGAAGTCTTCATTACGGCATTGCTAACTACCGGATAGAGGACATCGCTCATCAACGTCGACTTACCACTACCTGAGACACCAGTAATACAGGTAAAAGTACCAAGAGGAATAGATACCGTAACATTTTTTAGATTATGTTCCGTAACTCCATGCAGGACTATATGTTTACCATTACCAGTCCGCCGTTTTTGCGGAATATCCATCCGCAATGTGCCAGCCAGATACTGCCCCGTAGCACTTTCTTTAACCTGCATAACCTCTTCTGGAGTACCAGCTGCTACTACCCTACCACCATGCACACCTGCTCCTGGTCCAATATCTATGAGATAGTCAGCAGTCCGCAATGTTTGCTCATCATGTTCTACAACAATAACGGTGTTGCCTAGATCTCGAAGACCGGTCAATGTATCAATAAGCTGCTGATTATCCTTTTGATGCAATCCAATGGAAGGCTCATCGAGGATATACATAACTCCCACCAAACTGGAACCAATTTGAGTGGCAAGGCGAATACGTTGCGCTTCTCCACCAGAGAGTGTTCCCGCAGAACGATCAAGGGTCAAATAATCAAGACCAACATTTTTTAAAAATGAAAGCCGTGCCGTAATTTCTTTGAGTATTTGAGCAGCAATTTCGCGTTGAGTCGCAGTAAAGTCAACAGTATTAAAAAAAGATATTGTCTCCAGTACTGATAACTTACACAAATCAAATATATTCTTTTCACCAACAGTAATGCCAAGAGCCTCTGGTCTCAAACGTTTGCCACCACAAACAGAGCAAACACGATGTGCCATATATTTTTCAAGATTTTCTTTTTGAGACTCACCCCAAGCTTCAATATAATGACGGCGCATATCAGCAAAAATACCAGGCCAATATTCGTCATAAATCGAATAACCAGTACCACTTTGCTTTTGATACTCCCAATGCAGTGGCCGGTCGGAGCCATTGAGCAACATATCCTTTTGATGGTCAGTTAACTGATCAAAAGGTGTTGTAAGCGTAAAACCATAGGCATCTGCAACAGCTTGGATACGACACCGGTTCCACATAGATGTAGGATTGTACGGCAAAAAACCATGATCTTCAAATGAAAGGGTTTTATCAGGAATCATAAGATCAAGATCAAATTCCATCTTTTCACCAAGACCCGTACACTCAGGGCAAGCACCATAAGGATTATTAAAAGAAAACAATCGTGGCTGTAATTCTGGAATGGATATACCACAATCAGGGCAGGCATTTTTCTGCGAAAAAAATACTTCTTGTTCCAGATACTCTTTACTGGTATCGACAGTCGAACCACTTGCCACAATTTTTTCAAGGATCTCTGCATACGCAGCATCTGTTTTTGACACTCGCCGAACAACCGTCAGTATACCATTTGCGCTTGTCAATGCTGTTTCTACAGAATCAGCAAGACGACTACGGACATCTGGTCCTAAGACAAGACGATCAATAACAAGCTCTATCGTATGTTTTTTCTGCTTATCCAGCTTAATATTTTCATCAAGCTCAGCCATAACGCCATCAACACGGGCACGAATAAAACCAGCTTTTTGAGCATCTTCAAAAATCTTTTGATGTTCGCCCTTTTTACCGCGAATTACAGGAGCCAATACCTGCAATTTTGTACCAGGCGCCCAAGACATAATGGTATTTAATATTTGATCTATTGATTGTTCCCGAATTTCTCTCCCACATTTTGGACAATGTGGGATACCAATACGAGCGTACAAAAGACGGTAATAATCATATATTTCTGTTACAGTACCAACAGTTGAACGAGGATTATTATGGGTTGTTTTTTGTTCGATAGAAATAGCAGGAGAAAGCCCTTCGATTAAATCAACATCAGGCTTATCGACCCGTCCTAAAAACTGACGGGCATAAGCCGAAAGGCTTTCTACATACCGTCGCTGTCCTTCGGCAAATAAGGTATCAAAGGCGAGAGAACTTTTTCCTGAACCAGATAGACCAGAAATAACAACCAATTTGTTACGAGGAAGTTCTACATCAATGTTTTTAAGATTATGCTCACGGGCACCTTTTATAACAATTTTAGGCCCTGTTATACGATATGGTTTCACTACATTAGTATAGTAAAATTAAAACGGTTTCACAAGAGACAAATACGTAGAGTTAAGGCACACTAACGCTTAAAGCCTTGAGGCAGCCATGAAATAGGGAGTACTGGATTTGAACCAGTGACTTCTACCGTGTGAAGGTAGCACTCTACCCCTGAGTTAACTCCCCAAAAAGGAATACACAAATACTAATCAAAATAAAAAGGTTTGTCAAACAAAAAGACAATAGGTCTCCGTCTATTTAAAACAGACATCTACCTCAAATGGTCCAAATTGAGTTACAAAAGGTATAGCAATGACAGGATAGTTATGTGGCCATGAAATAACATGATTATGTCCTGAAATAACAACAGGAGGAGAAACACCGATATTAGAAGTACGAATAGCAGAAGCTGCATTACCAGCGACAATATTCGTAAACTCACTAACTAACTGATTTGACAGTTCTTCCTTTTCTTCTGGTTTATCAGAACTAACACCTGACAAATCAAGCAACTTATTTGCTAAAATTTTATGCAGCCGAAAAGCAACCACACCATAATAATCACCTGTTAAACCGAGGATTCCTGAAATTTCCCACGGATGCCCCTCTCGTATCTCCATAACATAAGGAGCTTTTGCTGTAGGAGAAATCGAGAACATGCTCTGAAAAGCATTTGTACAAGCTGCCAAAAACGGATTGATTATTTTTACATCCATAACAATAATAGTATACACGACAGATATAAAGTCGACAACCTTAAAATAGCAAAAAAATAAATATTTATTCGTTATTATTGTTCAGAAATAAGCAAACTTGCAAAGTCATTTACACCGAGTGGCTGATAATAATAAAATCCCTGGGCCTGATTACAACCTATAGATTTGAGAAACTCGACCTGTTGCTGCGTCTCAACACCTTCACATACTGTTTTCTTTCCTAATTCCTGTGCCATTTCAATAACTTTTGTAATTATGATACGAGAGTCATCCGTGTTTTCTGATCGATACAGAAAATTCTTATCAAGTTTCAATATATCAACAGGAATCGTATGCAACATATTTAAAGAAGACTCTGCAGTACCAAAATCATCCATTGCGACATGGAATCCTGCACGTTGCAGTTGTTTAGTAACATTAATGATAAGCGTATCATTCTGCCCCGTTGCACGTTCGATAACTTCAATTTCGATAAGATTTGCAGGTATATGATAACAAGAAAAGAGACTGGTAAATTTGTCAATAAAATTAGGTACATTCAAATGAAAGCGCGACATATTTACTGATATAGGAACCATCTTTTTTCCTGAAGACAGCATATGTTCAATAAACTCAAATACTTTGCGATAGACATAAAAATCAAGCTTAATGATATACCCATCTTTTTCAAGAACAGGCATGAATGTATCTGGCATCAATAATCCAAGTTCTGGACTGTTCCATCGCACCAAGGCTTCTGCACCTGCAATGCAACCAGAAAGCAAATCAACCTTTGGTTGATACACCACGTATAATTCTTCATTTTCAAATGCTTGCGTAATGTAACGCTCAATTTCCTGATCAAACAGAGATTTTTTTTCCATAGCTTCATCAAAAAATGAAATACTATTTACCAAATCATGTTTAATTTTTGCCTTTGCATATCCTGCACGACCAATCAGGTTTTGAATTGACTGAGTACCAAAATCATGTCCGGCAACAGCAACCCCGTCTTTTATGACACAATGAAAGCCTTGAACAGCAGCATCAGTATTACAACGGAAGAACAGATCCATACATTTTTGAGAACAATCGTCCATAGATTCTATGGGGAACAACATCAAAAAGCGATCTGCATACCCATGAGCCACAATCATATTCTCAAATCGATATTTTAAAAGACAAGACGCATAAAACTGTAATATGCGATCTCCTTCAGCAGGACCATATATAGCATTTATATATTTGAATCCTCTGATATCAGAATCAATAACAGCGAAATTCCAATCTGGATGTTGTCTCATCATTTTTTCAGCTTCTTCATGAAAGTGTCTGAAATTCCACATACCTGTTAAATCATCTATATAGGCCCAATGTCTGAATAACTGATTTCTTTTTAAAAGATAAATAAAATAACAAAAAGCAAATATGACAATAACAAATAGAGACAAGGTTATAGATTGTCTTCGCTTTACAGCACGACTTGCTACATATGGAAATAATTTGCTCGCATCCTGACGTTCCATCATTGACAAATACCCAGGAGGAAAACCTGATATAAACTTATTAAGTACCTGAACAAATCGTTTATAATCAGGATTTGCTATGACTAAATGATACGGTACATAAAGCTCATAAAACCGGACGTCCTTTAGTTCTGGATATTCAGTCAAATTATATGATGTACCAAACAAAATTGAAGGAATAATACAAGCATCATTCAAATGTTTTGAAACTGCTTCCAAGCAATCACCATAGGTATCATAATACACTGCTGTAAACGGATTGATTCTTGTTCCAAAAAAAGAAACGACATCTTCCATACCTCGAGGAAAACAAATCTTTTTTGAAAAAGCACTTAGTGTAGAATTATATAAAAACTCAGAGACATCTTCATCTGCAGCTGGAATTAACCAAAAGGAATGCCACATAACAGGATTTGAGATCTGATATCCATTAACAAAGCGTGCAAGGGCAGATTTTGGTTTTATTTGCATAATAATTTTTTTGTCTCGATTTTCTTCCATGTTTGCTAAATCATGGAATTGTAAACCTGACAGTTTTGTTAAATAATCAAACAAATAGTGCCATTTACTCAAATTTTCAACATAAATCGGAGGCAACTCTTTCAAATAATCGATATCTTGTGGCAATATATTAGGAGCAGACAACAACTCAAAGTCAGAAACAGACATCTGCATTTGCGTAAGCTCAAACATATTATCTCTAAAGATAAAATCGACAGCGTTCTCAAATTGTTTGCGTAACTGGGAGTTTTCTTCTGAACATAAGATATAATACGGAGTGTAGCCAAGATTCCAGAGAATTTTCTCTGTCTCGGCCAGTTCATTATTGTATGTCAACTTAAGTGGAATGATATTGTCTTCAAAATCACTAGTTAGTTCCGCTTCTGTATCATAATAACGTCTTTTTAATGAAATATGAAAAGTATTTTCAAAATCAATCAAACGCTTTTCATCAGAAAAAACAGACTTTACTATTCCTATCTCCAGAGAATCTAAAGCCTGTACATCGCCTTTTATCAGAGCTAGATTATCAAGTTTTGCTACAATAGTATTGTAATGAACCGCATACATTGGGGTTAAAAAATGATGTGCACGTTGCACATCTGTATTTTTTGTCACCCCTAAAACAATATCATAAATTCCCTTATCAAAACGGCTAAGGCAGTTTTCATACGTGTCTGAATAAACCGTATAGTCAATCGAAAGTGTTTCCTGCAAACGAGTTAAAAACAGAGCATTTAAATTTAATCCGCCATTTACATCAACAACAGATTTTGTATCCGAGCACACACCGATAACAAGTTTTTGCGATTCAGCAGACCACAGACCACAGGGTAATAAAAAGAGAACAGTTACAAAAAAGCGTACAAACAAAAAACGCTGAAGTCTGCACATACTTATCTACTATTTTATACTCTATCAGTAAAATAAACAATAAGCATAATGAAATCTTAAAATGAATAGTGCTCATGACTGATAGCAATTATTCTTTGTTTAAATGTCATTTTAACTCGAGATTTAGCCCCTTTTTTTATTCCTACTCTAATCTTTTTTCATCCCAGCGAGAGTATCTAGATTTTTAATCAGCTCCGAGTACGCCATAAGATTAGTTTATCATTATTTGACAGATTATCACGGAAAATGTAGTGCGAAAAGAAAAGCAGGGGTGGGAGTTGCACCCACAATACACAAGTCGAATAATTCGACTTGTCCGACTACTCGTTTATC
>JAILIC010000101.1 GCA_024695475.1 Treponema sp. | reverse complement strand
AGAACGGTGTCGTAAAGATAAAAAGTACAAGGAAGCCCCGAAAGTCAGGTGGATTAAAAAACAAGTCAGCGATACAAATTACGAAGTTACGCAAGTTATTTTTTATGATGGAAAAATCGATTATCAGAAAACAATCACATGCAGTGCAAAAGAAATGGCAATGGCTTCAAAACATTTTGATGTATGGGCTTTTGACATCGAAACTATTCCTTATAAATATGACAATCAGCTTGTAGAACTGGAGATTTCAGAAAGCAGCCGCTACAAAGACCACAAAAACGCGAAACTCCTGATTAAAAATCAGAATGATTTTTTTGAAGTTCCTTTTATGTATTACAGGGACAAAAAGACTTTTTGCAACCAGCCATTTTATGATTTAAAGAATTATACTGAAGCAGAAAAATTAACAACTCATTATGCAAGACAGCTCGAGGCTTTTTTTATTGATGACTATTTTGCCCTGAAATGGTATTCCGAAGAATTCAATGAGATTAAGGAAGAGTATTCTGAACTGTTCTATGTTTCGCTGCGTAATTTCGTGCAGTTTTACCATGTATTGATTTATATTCGCTCTATAGAAAATAATAAAAACGCTTTAGAAGCTCTGAATCACCAGATGGCTGGTCCTTTCAGATTCCAATATGGCGAGTATGGAAATAACGGCACTGTTTCTTTCTCAATTGATAACGATGCAATTCATAACAAACACGATCACATTGGTTTTACCTGTTTTCCAGAAGAATTTACGCAAGTGTTTGAAAAGCTGTACATGCTTGTTGCGACTAACTGCTTAAACTATTCTATGAAAAAAAAGGGTGGAAATGAACTCGACTTTAAGAAGATTGACTGGAGTACTTTTAAGGACTGGAGAACCAATAAGTGGTCACTTGTCTGGCAATTTGAGGAAGAAGAGACAAAGCACACAGCCAATCTTTCAAAAGAAAAAATCTACAAGATTCAGGAATATGCGTTTTGGTGGTGGCGCGCAACGAAGCACGACTGGAAATTCGTTTATGAGGATGAAAAAATCTATTTTGAGATAAATCCAGAGTCCGA
Source organism: Treponema sp. (assembly GCA_024695475.1). Lineage (GTDB taxonomy): Bacteria > Spirochaetota > Spirochaetia > Treponematales > Treponemataceae > Treponema_D. The sequence goes on along the minus strand of JAILIC010000101.1, from coordinate 32,317 downwards.
CACTAAGGGGCTTGGGAGTTTAATCCTAAAATTCAAGAAAAATCCTGCGCCAGATGTCAGCGCATATTTTGAGCTTTCAAGTGGCTGTAACCTTCCAAAAGATTTTTGCCGACTGCAATATGTCAACATCGTTCGTCGGGTTCAGCTTGATGAAAATCCTGATTTAACCGGACTGATTTCCGATGTCTACAAAGAAAATTTTAAAGACAAGGGTGATTATGTCTTCTTCAACTGGTGGGACAGCAAATACAATGATTACGATGAAAAAACAAGGCATTTCTTTGCGATAGACAAATCAGAATTCTCAGATTTTGTAAATTCGATAAAAGAGCTGCATGATTATTTGAATAATCCAGGAAATAAAGTAGCTACCCTGCTCGATAAGGAAGTAGAAAAAAAATACGACAGAAAAGGATACTGGATCAGTATCTGGGCTGGCAGCCTTGGCTCTGACGGAGATGCAGACCTTGCCGTTGACGAGGACATTCCTCTAGACATCACCATTTATTCAAGATGCGAAGAAATCCATTCTGAATATATCCCTGTAGTCGGCACACGACACACGCTTGTCACCCAGTTTATGGAACTCTTAAGTGGGCTTACAGTCGCTCTGCGTTAGAATAGTTTTTTTGGGGGAAGAATATGACCAGAGAAGAAATCATTGCAAACTGCAAGATAAAAACAAAAGAACAATTTATTCAAGAATGTAAAAAAAACGGTATTGAGGATGACTGGTACAATTTTTCCGAAGAGCATACAAAGCCGGTTTCGATAGGCAATGAACAGGTGACTTACGGAATAGTAGGCAGGACGAACTGTGCTTTTCCAGAAACCCGGTGGGATGAAGCCATGGAGCACCTCTTAAAGTACAAAAGTTTTCTCAAATGGGAAAGGTCTGGTTCCCCGCTAAAAATTGAAGATGTAGAATTCAAGACAAAATACTTTGTCCAAGAATTTCGTGACGGATATGCAACGCTTTGTACTGTCAGTCAGACAAACGAGATAGATCAGGCATTGCTTGATGAAGGTTGGATTTATGAAAATTACGATTGGTATCAGGGGGTATGTAACTATTATAAAAAAGTCAGATATGACGAGCTTGACGCACCAATCCAAATTTCATTTATAAAACGAACCGAGGAGCGTGATAAAAAAGAGTTCGGCTTTACAGAACCTTCCCTGCGTGGGAGTTTCAGATATCCTGTTCCCAAGAAATTTCGAGATGAAATCTTTAGAGACCTTGAAAAAGACAAAACGTTATCCGAGGAAATAAAGGATGCAATGTTCCAGGCAGCCCACACTGTGGAAAACAATAATCCTGCATACGATCACAAAACAAAGGAGTGGATAAAAACAATATGAACATGGAACTTTTAAAGGAATTTGAATTTGAAAAAATACAGCTTTTTGTTGATGACAAAAATAATGTTCATGATTTAAAAATCAGAGATTTGCGTGATAACGAAACATACACGCTTGAAGATTTGATTGGCTCAAAAATTGAAATAAAAAATTATAGTATTATAAAATCCAATTTAAGTTTTTGGGAAGGTCATGATTTGATTTTATATTCTGTAAACGGAAATGAGTATAAAATCGATTTGTACAATTTTAGGTGCGAAATTACGGCAAAAAAAGTTGAGACGACTTTGACAAAGCTGTTTAATGAATTTGTTGCAAACTCTCAAATATGTTGCATAGGTGAACATATGTCTGTTAATGAAAAAAAGCAGACTATCAGGGATACCGTTGAGGAAGCAGGCAGTTGGTGGTACTTTAAAAAAGGCAGTGACGGTAGATTCTATTTTTGCAGCGGTCCACGGGAAGCAGAAAACAGTGCAGATGATTTTGAAACAGCCGTTATCAAATATTTGAACGAAAAAGAAAGCACTGCACAACACAATAGAAGGATGGATGTCGACAAGGGAGGCCGACCAGATCCTGATCCAAGAAAGTGCTTAAACAGAGACAGGTAGGGGCATACTGATGGCTACACAAAATAGGTATGTAAACTTTGGTATAATTTTGGTAGAAAGGCTTTCTTCTAGTAGATAACCTTTCTACTCCTTAGAAGATACTTTGTATTCTAGCGCGACCGTCAGTCGCATAAGTCAATACTAGCCACCTATTGTATTATTGTGTAATAAAACCCTTTTGCAATTTTCTATAATAAATAAAGCAAAGTAAAATACCAAAACAAGTAGCTAAAGGCGCAGCAAGTCCAACACCTGTAAGCGATGCATCAGGTTTTATACTCATTATGTATGAAACAGGAAGACGTACTAAAAATGACTGAGCCAAACTTTGCAGCATAACAAAAAGCGAGCGTGCATGTCCGTTAAAATACCCCATAAAACTAAACAACAAGCAAGTAACAACTGCCTCAGCTGCAAACCCTCGCAAAAACTCAAAACTACGAGCAACAACCGCAGGATCATTGGTAAACAAGGTTGAAATACCGTCGCCAAAACAAAATACTGCAATACCAACAACAACACCAATAGCACTTCCAAAGCCCATACCAAACAGCATTACTTTTCGTGCTCGGTCTTCTTTATTAGCTCCAACATTTTGAGCAACAAATGATGCCATAGACTGCATAATAGCAACTGGTATCAGCATAACAAAAGACTGAACTTTCTGTGCTACACCATAACCAGAAGAGGCTTCAAGTCCCAGTCTATTAACAAAAGCACACAATGCCAAAAAGGTGACGTTAGTCAACAAATCCTGTAAAGCTAAAGGAGCTCCAATTACCAAAAACTTTGGTACTTCAACAGAAAAACAAACATCATTTTTTGTAATAGTAAAAGGGAGTTTTTTGCGCTTGATAATAATCAATGACAACAGAACACTCACTGCCTGGGCAACAATAGTTGCAATTGCAGCTCCTGCCGCATTCATATGCAATACTGCAACAAGCAATAAGTCACCTACAATATTAACAACACAAGCTATCAGGACAAATATAAGCGGTGACGTTGAGTCTCCAAAACCTCTAAATATACAACTGATAACATTATAAAAAACAACAAAAATATAGCCCAGCCCACAAATGCGGATATACTGCACGGTTAAGTCAACGGCTTCGGGTGGAGTCTGTAATAATGTAACGATAGGTCTTGCAAAACAAACAATAACAAACGAAAGGGCAACACCTACTACAAAGAAAAAGCTTACCGCACTACCAAGTAACTTACTTATATTACTATAATTCTTTTCGCCTAAATAACGTCCCATAACAACAGTAACAGCAGTAGTAAGAGCTGCAATAGTAAAGGTAAACAGATTCATTATACTGCTACCTGTTGTAACACCAGAAATACCAGCTGTAGTTCCAAATTTTCCTACAATAAGTAAATCAACTGCTCCATACATAGCCTGTAAAACTAACGCAGCAAGGATAGGAACCATAAAGCGTATCATTTTTTTTGAGATACTGCCGGTCGTAAAATCATTAATATCATTCATAGGTGGTTAACTATAAGGAAAAATAAAGAAAATGTACATAAAGAAATTCTGAACTTTATTATAAGATAACAAATTATTATTTTCTTTTTATAGGCAGTTTGTTGTCTTTTAGCACCTATTTTAAAACACGACCGACTACTTTGTGATACAATAGCTTATAGGTGGTTGTTATTATGGAAAATGAAAATAAACAAGATATCCAGAAAAAAATCGAAGCATTACAGCAGATGATTGATAGCAGTTCCAATATCGTATTTTTTGGAGGTGCTGGAGTATCTACCGAAAGCGGTATACCAGACTTTCGTAGTCAAGACGGACTCTATCGACAGCAATGGAAATATCCACCAGAGCAAATCATTAGCCATTCTTTTTTTATCGATAATACTAAAGAGTTTTATCGCTTTTATCGGGCAAAACTCATTATACAAGGCGCACAACCTAATACAGCACATAAGAAACTTGCGGAATTGGAACAGGCAGGTAAACTCAGTGCTGTCATCACACAAAACATCGACGGTCTTCATCAAGCAGCGGGAAGTAAAACTGTATATGAGTTACACGGAAGTACGCTCCGAAACTACTGCATGAACTGTCATGAGTTTTATGGAGTCGATTATATTTCAGAAAGTGTAAACAGCGCAGATACCTTGCCACATTGTACAAAATGCGGCGGTCTCATAAAACCAGATGTAGTTCTTTATGAAGAAGGACTTGATGATAAGATCATCGATGGCGCCATTAGAGCATTACAACAAGCAGACATGCTTATCATCGGTGGAACCTCACTGGTCGTATATCCAGCAGCAGGTCTCATCAACTATTATCGTGGCTCAAAGCTTGTACTTATTAATAAGACAGCTACTGCTTCAGATGCTATTGCAAATCTTGTAATCCATGACAGTTTAGGTAAAGTATTAGGAGCTATACACCCGTAAGAAAAAAAATTATGAATGATTGATTATTTCGTACAATCGGTCTAAATCAGATCGATTGTAATAATCAATCTGCAAAGTTCCTTTATCGAGTGTTCCCTTAATAACAACCTTTGTACCAAATACTTCAATAAACTTTTGTTCAATAGCAACCAAATCAGGATCTTTTTTCTCAGGAGCTGGTTTAGGAACTTTTTTTTCAGCAGCACGACCACCACTGTTATAATCACTTGCAAGCTGTTCTGCTTCACGTACTGATAAACCATTACCAACAATACGTCCAAACAAAACACGTTGATCAGCGGGATTAATCACAGAAAGCAATGCACGTGCATGCCCCGCAGAAATCTGACCATTACTTAAGGCCGTCTGAATATCCTGTGGCAACTTTAATAATCGTAAGGCATTTGCAACAGTAGAACGATTTTTACCAACCTTTTTGGCTACTTCATCCTGATTAAGCCCACCCATTTCCATAAGCTTATAATAAGCACTTGCTTCTTCAATAGGATTTAAATCAGAGCGTTGAATATTTTCGATTAATGCTACTTCGAGTTTTTTTTCTTCGCTATAACGAACAAGCTGAATCGGTATCTTGTTTAAGCCGACAATACGAGCAGCACGTGTACGGCGCTCACCAGCAATAATATAAAAGGTACCATCACCAGCATCTTCAATCGTAACAGGCTGAACAATGCCGTTTTCCCTAATGGAATCAGCTAATTCTTGTAAGGCTTCTTGACTAAACTCATGACGCGGTTGATGTGGGTTTGGCTTTAATAAAGCAGGATTAACCCAAAGCGATCCGTTTTCACCTGTTTCAATGCCAACAGGAAGAGCTGTATGAGTAGCCTGAGCCGCTTCAACGGAAGCGACAACTTCCTGTTCTTTTTCACTTTCAGCCATCAGAGCATCAAGCCCTCTTCCCAATCCCAATCCCTTACTCACGATGCATTACCTCTTTTGACAATGCTTCATAGCTACGGGCACCCACACAGGATGGATCATATTTGCAAATAGGCAGACCATGTGACGGAGCCTCTGACAAACGTACATTGCGAGGAATTATCGTATTAAATACCTTATCTTTAAAATAAGATTTTACCTGCATAACTACTTCTTGTGCTAAACGAGTACGGGAATCATACATCGTAAAGAAAATACCACCAACAACTAACTTAGGGTTAATACTCTTTTGTACCCGCTTTACCGTCTGTAACAACAAAGTGATACCCTCCAATGCAAAGTACTCACACTGCATCGGTATCAACACGGCATCGGCTGCGGCAAGCCCATTCAAAGTTAAGATACCCAAAGATGGCGGACAATCAATAAAAATGTAATCATACATATCAGACAACGGAGCAAGCGCATTTTTGAGAAAGTATTCACGGTTGTCCTGATCAACTAATTCTATTGCAGCACCAGAAAGATCAATAGAAGCACTGATAGCATCCAAATTAGGAACAGGGCTATGCTTTATTGCATCTTCTGCTTTTACTTGACCAGCAAGCAATTCATAAATAGTAGGCTTATCTTTTGAGACTCCTACACCGCTAGACATATTGCCCTGAGAGTCAAAATCAACCAATAAAACCTTTTTGCCAGCAAGAGCGACATATGCACCAATATTGATTGCAGAGGTTGTCTTTCCAACACCACCCTTTTGGTTAACAAAAACAAAACACTTTCCCATAAATATAAACTATATCATTTTTTATAAAACAAGTATACTATATTATCATATGATTATTTTTGCGTCCTTTTCTAAACCAGCAGGTGACTGCACTTCCCTACTTGAGCGTCCCTATATCCGTATCAAAGTAAAATCGGCAGTAACTGGTACTACACCTAAATATATGGTAGAACTTTTTACTCAAAAACAGGCATTTCATCAGACCTGGACACCAGAGCAGTTAGATGCCTTTATACAAACCCATGCCGGAAAAACATTCCTTAATTGTATCTACCGCACCGAAAAAGAAGAAACGACGATTCTCGGCAATAAAAAAGGACATATAACAACACTCACCAAAGCTCTAAAACAATCAACTACAACTGCTAAAATCGTAGCCTTTGACACCGCACAAAGACAAACCGCAGCAAATCATAACCGCACTAAAAATTATATTATAAAGGAAGGTATTCCCATACCTTTTCTTATACATCTTGGAGTCATGACACCAAATGGCAAAATAATTGCCTCAAAATATGATAAATTTCGACAGATTAATCGATTTTTAGAGTATATCGACGATATACTGGCTCAAGTACTCCAGCAGCTGTTACCAGGGCAACCATTGCGTATCACCGATTTTGGCTGTGGCAAATCCTACCTTACCTTTGCTGTTTATCATTTTGTCACCGAGATAAAGAAAATTCCTGCCCAGATAATCGGTCTCGATCTTAAAGAAGATGTCATCGTATATTGCAACAACCTTGCCAAACAATTTGGTTATAACAATCTCCATTTTGCCATCGGTGATATTGCACAATACCAGCATGAATACGATCCAGACATCGTGATAACGCTTCACGCTTGTGATACGGCAACAGACTATGCACTCGCCTACGCTGTTAAACATAATACAAAGGCAATTATCAGCGTACCATGCTGTCAGCATGAGATTAATCAACAGCTGGATAAAAACAAAGATATCGAAACCACATCACCTGTCGCACAGGCCTTTGCTCCTTTATTGCAATACGGTATTATCAAAGAACGTTTTGCAGCCCTTATTACTGACGCCTTACGTTCTCAATATCTTGAACAAGCAGGGTATAAAGTTCAAGTATTAGAATTTATTGACATGGCACACACTCCTAAAAACCTACTTATCAGAGCCGTCAAAAAAACAGGGGAATCAGATTCACAGGCTGAAAAGGTACAACTGCGTACTCAAGCACTGACACAAGCTCTTCACCTAGAGCAAACACTAAAATCATTATTATTTTAATAAGGAAAAAATATAAAAAATCATGAAGACGATCAACGGAAATGAACTGACAATTGAAGACGTATGTGACGTTGCGTACAAAAAAGAAGAAGTTGCCCTTCCTACAGACAAAGTATTCTGGGAGACTTTACAAAAATCACGAACCTTCTTGGAAAAATATATTGCAACTGGTGTTCCTACCTATGGTGTTACCACTGATTTTGGCGACAGTTGCCACAATCAAATTAGTGTAGACAAAGCCGGGGAACTTCAGCGTACTATCTGTACTTACCATGGAATTGGACTCGGTCCAAAATTCAACAAAGAAACTGGTCGAGCTATCATACTAGCCCGATTAAATAGCAACATAAAAGGTGGCTACAGTGCAATACGACCAGAATTAGCAAAAATGATGCTCACGTTATTAAATAAAGATATCATTCCTGTCATTCCTCAACTCGGTTCTGTAGGAGCTTCAGGCGACCTTACGCCACTGTCCTATGTGGCCGCAGTTATTATGGGACAACGTGAGGTCTATTATAACGGACAAGTAGTTCCTACAATGCAAGCATTTGATGCAGAGAAAATCAAACCGCTCCCCATTGAAGCAAAAGAAGGATTAGCTATCATGAACGGAACTTCCGTTATGACAGCAGTTGCAGCTCTCGCATGGAAAAAAGCAGAACGTCTTGCTAAAATATCTGACTTTTTGACAGCCGTCACTTCAGAAATTACACGTGGAAAGGATACCCCCTTTGTTGCTAAAGTAAGTGAAATTAAAAATCATAGAGGCCAATGCGAAAGTGCCTCTTACATATTTAACATCATAAACGAGTCAAAACGGGTATGGCGTTATGAAGATTTTCTCCAAAGCCAAATCAAAAAAATTGATAATAAAGGATTTATAGCTTTGCAAAATAAAATCCAGGACAGATATTCAATTCGATGTGCTCCCCAGATTAACGGAGTATATCGAGACACCTTACGGATTGCCCGAGAATGGATTACCGAAGAATTAAACAGTGCAAATGATAATCCACTTATAGATATTGAGGCTCAGCGCCTTTATAATACAGGCAACTTTTATGGTGGACATATCTGTGCAGCATGTGATTACCTACGAACTGCAGTAGCAAATATTGCAGATCTTAGCGACAAACAAGCCGAAGTCATTATTGATGGTAAATTTAATGGTCTTACAGAAAACCTCATTCCATTTACTCCCGCAGATCATCCTCGAGCAGGTTTACGCCTTGGATTTAAAGCAGCCCAAATTACTATTTCTGCAATCAGGGGAGAAGTAGCCACATATTGCTTTCCTGTATCCCTTACCAGTGCTCCTACCGAAGCATTAAATCAGGACAAAGTCTCGATGGGAACCATTTCTGCACGCAAATTGAATGAACAAATCGATCTTGTCTATCTGCAATTTGCAACTCACCTCTTGGCTGGTATGCAGGCTGTCGACCTTGCTGGGTATAAAGACTTTTCACCATTTACAAAACAAGTTCATGACCAAGTAAGACAGATGAGTGCCTTTGTTGAAGACGACAGAGCTTTAGATAAAGAAGCAACAGTCGTATCTGAATGGCTAAAAACAACAAATCTTTTTGCCTAAAGAATTGACATGCATATACTAAAACATCTACAATGATTTTAGTTTTAAGGGGAGCTTGCATAAAGCAGGCTGAGAGTAGACTGTATGTCTTGACCCATAACCTGATTTGGATAATGCCAACGTAGGGAATACGTCTGAGCAAGGTATTCTTAGCTCATGACCAAAACTTTAGCAATCATTGCACGCTGCCGTTCCAAACAGGCAGCTTTTCTTTTTTAAGCTCCCTAAAAACACAATCTAATATTTGTTGCCAATAGCAACACCCATGGAGTGTCTATGGTTAAAGTAAACGGAAGAGAGCTTGATATCGCAGGTAAATCCATCTCAGAATATCTTGCCAGCACAGATTATGATATGAGCAGAATCGTCATTGAATTAAACTGTGTTATCGTACCAAAAACCGACTATGCGACAACCGTACTTAGAGATAAGGACAATGTTGAAATAGTCAGTTTTGTAGGAGGAGGCTGAGATGATTCCATCAAAAGAAGAATGGCAAAAAGCACTGATTTTAAAACAAGGAGAATCTGTCCAAAAAGTACTTTCGCAAGCCACAGTTGCAATTTGTGGACTGGGAGGTCTTGGTTCCAATGTTGCCCTTATGCTTGCAAGAGCAGGAGTAAAAAAGCTGATTCTCACCGATTTTGACAAGGTTGATATAACTAATTTGCATCGTCAGCATTATAAAGCCACCCAAATTGGGCAAGCAAAGGCTGAAGCATTAGTCTCCAACCTACAAGAAATCGCTCCGTATGTTACATACGAAAGCCATGTAACTAAAATAACCGCCGATAACATCGTTTCCATTGCAAAAGATGCAGCGGTCATATGCGAAGCCTTTGATAATGCACAGGCAAAGTCGATGCTCGTCAATGCTGTTCTGGAAAAAATGCCAGACACCTATCTTGTTGCAGCATCGGGCATGGCCGGTTTTGACAGTGTTAACATGATAAAAACCCGACGGTTATCGGACAAGTTTTATCTCTGTGGAGATTGTGTCAGTGACGTTGGTGACAATATCGGTCTTATATCCAGCAGGGTCATGGTATGTGCCGCACAGGAAGCGCACACCATCATAAGAATCCTCTGTAATAAGTTTGACGTATAAAAAAACAAGTAAAGAACACAAGGACAAAAGGTAAAAAATGAAAGATGATAAACTGATACTAGGTGGACAAGAATTTGAGTCTCGTTTTATTTTGGGGTCTGGAAAATACTCAATGAAGCTTATCGAAGCTGCAATAAAAGATGCTGGTGCACAAATCATCACTCTTGCAGTACGACGGGCAAACACAAAAGAACACGAAAACATTCTTGACTATATACCTAAAAATGTAACACTCCTGCCAAACACAAGCGGTGCAAGAAATGCAGACGAAGCAGTACGCATTGCCCGTCTTGCCCGAGAGCTTGGTTGTGGTAACTTTATCAAAATCGAAATCATGCGTGATACAAAGTATCTCTTACCCGACAATCAGGAGACGATCAAGGCTACCGAGATTCTCGCAAAAGAAGGTTTTATCGTATTGCCCTATATGTATCCTGATTTAAATGTTGCCAGAGACCTAGTACATGCAGGAGCAGCCAGTATAATGCCACTGGCTGCTCCCATTGGTTCAAACAAAGGACTGGCTACAAAAGACTTTATCCAAATCCTTATAGATGAAATTGATCTTCCGATCATTGTTGATGCAGGTATTGGACGCCCATCACAAGCATGCGAAGCTATGGAAATGGGCTGCGCTGCAGTTATGGCAAATACAGCTCTTGCAACAGCAGGTGATTTACCGCTTATGGCTTCTGCATTTAGACTCGCTATCGAAAGCGGTAGAAAAGCCTATCTCTCAGGTCTTGGACGAGTTCTTTCACGTGGTGCTTCTTCGTCTGATCCACTTACCGGTTTTTTACGCGACTAGAGGCTCTTGAATATGGAAAACTCATTTTTTATTGATTCCTCATTCTTAAGTGAGGCAGCACTCAAAAAAAAGCATAGTCTAGAAAATGATCCCAGTACCCGTACCAATCCTATGGAATATATGGAAGGTATGGAAGTCATTGACTCCGATATACGATCAAAAGTTATCAGTCAAATGGATGCCTATGATTATACCCAGTATACCGCACAAGATGTACAGCGGGCTCTTGAAAATACTAGTTGTACAATAGAAGATTTTAAAGCACTGCTTTCGCCTGCAGCCGAGCCTTTTCTTGAAAAAATGGCACAAAAGTCCCGTCTCGGAACAAGCCATCACTTTGGTAATACTGTCTACCTTTTTACACCGCTGTATATAGCAAACTACTGTGAAAACTACTGTGTCTACTGTGGCTTTAATTGCTACAATCATATAAAACGCCTTAAGCTCAATACAGAGCAAATTGAACATGAGATGAAAGTTATTGCCGACAGTGGCATGGAAGAAGTACTCATTCTTACTGGTGAGAGTAAAACTGCAAGCAGTATCCAATACATCGGTGAAGCCTGCAAGATTGCCCGAAAGTATTTCCGCATGGTAGGACTTGAAGTATATCCTGTAAATACAAAAGACTATGCCTACCTCCATGAGTGTGGTGCAGACTATGTGACGGTATTCCAAGAAACATATGATATCAAAAAATACGAGACCTTGCACTTAATGGGGCATAAACGAGTGTGGCCATATCGATTTGACGCCCAAGAGCGAGCCCTCAGAGGCGGTATGCGCGGTGTAGGTTTTTCTGCACTGTTAGGTCTATCTGATTTTCGTAAAGATGCACTGGCAAGTGCCCTCCATGTGTATTATCTGCAACGCAAATATCCGCAAGCCGAAATGTCACTTTCATGTCCACGACTTAGACCAATAATCAACAATGACAAAATCAACCCTCTCGATGTACATGAAAAACAACTCTGTCAAATCTTGTGTGCATACAGGATCTTTTTGCCATACGTAGGCATCACAGTCTCGTCTCGTGAAAGTAAAGAGTTTAGAAACGGTATTGTCAAGATTGCAGCAACAAAGGTATCGGCAGGAGTTTCAACAGGTATCGGAGATCACGAAAGCAAGTACACTGGTAAGGAAAGTACAACAAGTGAAGGCGACGAGCAGTTTGAAATTAATGACTCACGCAGTTTTACAAGTATGTATACAGACATGTCTGCAGAGGGTATGCAACCTGTATTAAATGATTATTTGTATATCTAGAGGAATCAAGCATGAAAGACTTTGACCCTACCCTGTATTTTATTACAGACAGTACACCATATACCGAAGGAGAATTTCTTTTTCGTGTTGAGCAGGCACTTGCCGGGGGTGCTACCCTTATCCAACTGCGCGAGAAGAACCGTACTACACGAGAATATATACATCTGGCACAAAGCGTTCATGAGCTTGCACGCCAGTATGCGATTCCTCTCATCATCGATGACCGAATTGATGTAGCACAAGCGGTTAAAAGCGAGGGAGTCCATCTTGGGCAAAGTGATATGCCTATACAAACTGCCCGATCCATACTGGGATCTTCGTTTATAATCGGTGCCACAACAAAAACAGTTCCACAAGCATTAGAAGCCTACAAGCAAGGAGCAGACTATTGCGGTGTCGGTGCAATATACCCGACTACAACAAAAGTGAAAACCGTACTTACTTCTACAAACACACTTTCTGATATCTGTGAGGCAGTTCCCATTCCGGTAAATGCCATAGGTGGATTAAACAAAACAAATCTTTCTGTATTAGAGGGTATCAAAATCAGCGGAATCTGTGTTGTTTCGGCCATCATGCATGCAGCAAATCCAAAGCAAGAAGCACAAACATTACTTACCCTTGCAAAAAAACTGGTTCAGCGAGAATAGGCTTGGTCTCACATATAAGGGTTTTCAATACCCTTTTCATTTTAAAAATTAAAGGTAAATGGAATGATGATATGCGCTTTGTTAATCCACTTTCTGTTTTTTAACCAAGCATCATCATTCAATATTATCTCTAAGTTCGTAAGAGCATTTTGACCGCTCTCCATTCCTAAAACATATAGCCAGCCGATACAATAATTTGTACCAAAATCTTCCCAAGAACTATATACACCAAGTATTGACTGTGAGATAGTGCTTAACAGGTAGTATGCTTCGTCTTGGTTTAAGTACCCGATGGTATACCCTACACGAATCAGCCATACGGCCCGCCCATAATCAAATGCAAGAATGCTCCGGTTTTCGGTATAATCGGCAAGTGCCTGTACATGGCGAATATCTTCAAACGTTATGCTGGCGTTTGCATTATCAGCACGTATCAGTTTCCAATGAATCGAATATTCCGAAGCCTTAGGATGTTCTTTTATTGCTTTTTGGATAACAGAATACGAAGCACGAGCACCACCGCCTGACAGTAACCACCTTAGCTGCTGCAGTAAACCTGAGCTATTTTCAATGGCCCAGCTGCTGTTTTTTAAAAGGTCGATATATTCAGGAATTTCTCTGCTGTCATCCGTTACTGCCAGCATATCACTGTTTTCGCCGTTTTGATATGATTGCACGCCAGACAATCCAACTACCCATGCAAACTGCTCCTGTACGGTTGTTTTATCAAGAGCGCACACTGGAGTCGCGGCATGCTCATAAATCGCATCGATACGCTTGCGTATTGGCTTAAATTCTTTAGACACTTTCGACGTTAGCTCGTAGGTAATTTTAGGTACGTCCGGTTGATAATGTACATCCGTAACCATCCGCGATAGATGTACCCCCATCTGATTTTCTACCGTAAGCTCCATTTTCCATTGCAAATACAGTGGTGTATTCCTAAAAGCTGGATTATGTTTTGCAAATGGTTTGAGATCAATGTCATTGCCTTTTTCTAGCGGTAGTTCCTTACGCAGGTTGCCGTCAGTTAGATACAGATGTAATGCTCCCTTAATCGCAGCTGGGGCAGGATCAATGTGATAAATTTCTGGTTTTACCGTTTCCGCTCGGGCAGTGGCTATGGTTACGTTGCGAGGACTATATTCTGGATAGCTGTCGATATGCAAAATGGCAGTTTCTTCATCATAGTGGAGGTTACCGCCATAGATACGTAGCTCTCCCCAACCGTTTTCTGCACGGTAGCCTGCTTCATAAGAACCACGCGAATGGACGGTATGGCCAGCTTCCTTGTAGCCAAAACTATAGTAATAGCTATACACCGTATCTTTTTGTGCAAAATAGTCAGTAAACTGGACAGATCCGGTACACGGCATGTATTCCCCTTCATAATGATTTGATCCAATGCCAAAGATTTGTTCATAAGAAGTATCTGCGGTTTTTCTATAAATATGTAAATATATTGTCTTTTCGGGTAAGGTAAGCGTGAGTACAGTATAGCCATCTTGAGTACGTGAAAATATAATTGGCTCGGGGAGTATTCTCGGGGATGTTTCTGCAGTAGTGGTGTTACTTGTTGAATCTGTCTGACCTGCAACGTTTTGCGTCGTCTTACAAGAAGTAACGCCTAAAGCGAACAATACTATTATACTTGCCAAGATTTGTTTTGTATTTTTACTGTTATTACTTTTTTGCATATATCACAGTATAACATGCCCAGTCAGAATTGCACATGTTTTTTTCTTCTTGCTCATACATATGATATTAGCATAATTGCAACACTCTTGCATTGATAAGACCATCACTGTAAAATAGCGTATATTTAATAGTAAATTATGAAAGTAAGTATTAATCTCACCTCTTTTTTTCGTGATCTCGCTTTTGTAGAAACTGAATGTACGCTTTCATTCGCTGTCATTGGCTCACTCTTTGCACGTAATGCAAGCATTTCTTATTCATATTTTTTTATTCCTCTGCTCATGGGCTTAATCTGCATGATACCCTGCATACCAGTCTATATAAAAGATAACATGACCATACCACAAGTTATTGCACAACGAAGCATTGAGTTAGTCATACTTGAAATTGTCTGCGTCTGGAGTGCAAAATTACTCGCAGGTACATATCTTGGGACCTTTGGACTTATAGCCGTCGCATTCAGCGTCCTTTTTTTTGACGTACTCTCGTACTATATCATGTTCAAAATGGAACAGGCAGAATCAAAACGACTCAATCAAAAAATCAAAGAGATTGCTGAAAAAGCAAGACAGACCAATATAAATAATACTGACTCCCAGTCTCCTACACCGATAAAAATCGAAGGAGTCGGTCAGCACGACTGCCATGTACAATTACCTCTTAACGATATACTCTATTTTGAAGCGGATGCCGAACAAGTGTTTGCCTACACCAATAAAGAGATCTATCAAATAAAAATGCGTCTCTACCAGGTGGAGTCACTTTCGCGACCTACCGGTATCATTAGAGTTTCAAAATCGCATCTCATTAATTCACATAAGATACAATCAGTACGTACTGCACTCAACAGTCGATTGTACGCACGGATGCCTAATGGCGAAGATGTACTTGTAAGCCGTAAATATGCACCACTTCTAAAAGAAGCAATGTCTTAAGAGATATTTTGTAATACAACTTGTATTTCATCTGGTAAAACATGCATCTTATCTTAAAATTGTTTTCTTTTTTTATGGTAGTCGATAGGATAGCCTTATCCTCACGTAAACATAAAAAAAGGAAAGTCAATAATGGAAAGAGAACAGGACAGAGCTACAAAACAAGGAGTAAATTGTATAGCGTATTGTATTTTTGCCGCACAATATGGACTTTTACTGGGTAGTATAGCTAATAAACAAAATACATCCATAGAAACAACGTATGGGACATCTGGTATATACGAGGTAAAAAAAACTTCCTAAAACTATTACATAATTGACACTGTGAAAAATAGTCTATAATGCTTTTTCGATAAGTATCCATCAGGAGTGATTGTTATGAAAAGAACACTGTTGCTTTTACTTATGCTTTTAGAAATCTCATGTATATATGCCAATGAGAGCACTGCAAGTAATGATGTTGATGATATACTCGCTAAATTTTCTGGAGGCGGGGAATTTGCTCTAGGTATCAATACTCCTCTTTCTCCAGCTCCAAATGGCAAAGAATTTCAAGTAGGCGTATTTCCAACCTGTCATTTTGGATTAGGCGTTGAATATCACTGTACTGATACTATAGCATTACAGTGTAAAGCATTATTCCACTTTGCAGGACTGTCATATACTGATGATGATACCATCAAAACAAAACTGCTTACTATCGATATACCACTTCTCTTTAAATATACACTTACCCCAGCCAACAGTAACAGCAATGGCAAGCTGGCTGTTGTAGCAGGTCCTACGTTTGCATTTGATATTAAGGAATTATTTCCTGAACAAAAAAATGACGATACATTTAATAATACAAGTGACAAAGATAATAACACGCTTGATTCAGGCCCCCTGCGTGCCATTGGTATACAAGTAGGTATAGAGTATGCATTTAAAAAAACAGAAGGATTGCGAATCGGCTGCTCTGCATTATTTGATTTTGTCAATTTTAAGGATGGCAGCCATCTTTGTACCAGAAGAGCATGTATAATGCCATCTATTGGATACTGGCTTTAGCTTGGATAACACCGTTATAGCGATATCACAGGAGATATAATTATCTCCTACACTATCACTATACGGTAACTATAAGGGGAGATTATACATATATGAAAACGATCGGATTAATTGGCGGCATGAGCTGGGAAAGTACCATTACTTATTATGAAATCTTGAACAAAGAAATCGCAAAAACACTCGGTGGATTTCACAGTGCAAAAATCATGATGTACAACGTAGACTTTGCCGAGCTTGAAGCCAACATGTCAAACGGTAATTGGGATGCTAACGCAGCTATTCTATCAGAGATAGCAAAACGCCTCGAAAAAGCTGGCGCAGACTTTATCGTCATAGCTACAAACACCATGCATAAACTTGTTCCACAAATTGAAAAGCATATTTCAATCCCTATTTTGCACATCGCAGATGCTACAGCAGCAAGCATTAAACGAGACGGGATAAAAAAGATCGGCCTGTTAGGAACAAAGTTTACTATGACACAGGGGTTTATCAAAGACCGTCTTTGCCAGGCAGGACTTGAAGTATTAGTTCCTGATGCTAAGGATATCGAAGTAGTAAATGATGTTATTTTTAACGAGCTTTGTCTTGGTAAAATATTGGATACCTCTCGTAAAGAATACCAAAGAATCATTACATACATGAAAGATCGTGGTGCTCAAGGTGTTATCTTAGGTTGCACCGAAATCGGTATGCTCATCAGCCCAAAGGATAGTACCATACCAACCTATGATACTACTATCATCCATGCAACAGAAGCCGCAAAGCTTGCACTGAACTAACAATACAATGCCTGTTATGGTACCAATGACAGGCATATTGAAAATCTTATTCATGCTAAGCACTGCAAAATAATCATAAGAAAATATTTATAAGCATATTTTAATAAAGTATGCTATAATAAGGGTATGTCTATCCCTACGACAACAAAAAGGTGCAAGCACATTTCAAAGCGAAAAATTCTTTCTATTATTATGTTTTTTGCTGCTCTCTTACTGTACGTTTTTGTAGAACAAGGTGCATACTATTCAGCAACATCACGTGAAATGTTTATGATTGGTACACATCGGCTACCCATTTCGGCATTAGCTGGTGTATTCTCGTCAATTTCCAATATTATTTTTATATGCTTGGTAGTCTTCTACCATAAAGTGGGTTTTTATACTTCTCTGGTTATTATCATTGCACGTATCATTCGTTTAACGATAGGATTGCTCAAATTTCATGGTACGAGTCTCCCTGCCATATTTATCAGTCTGGTTGCACTTATATCGGTATTGATAATATACCGACGTAACGAGAAAATTAGGCGAGTACAGGAAACCCACCAAAACTATCTTGAGGAATTTAATAAATCGATTATCGGAGCTTTTGCAAACTGTATAGACGGTAAGGATACATATACAAACGGTCACTCATTCCGCGTAGCAGTATATACACGATTGCTTGCACAAAAACTCGGTGAAAATATTGAAACTGTAGAAAAATACTACGACATCGCACTGCTACACGACATCGGTAAAATCGGCATCCCAGATGCCATTTTAAATAAACCTGGTAAGCTTACCGATGAAGAATTTGCTCTTATGAAAAGTCATGCCCAGCGAGGCTATGAAATTTTAAAAGACGTAAAGATGCAGGAAGATATCGCAGCTGGTGCTCACTACCACCATGAGCGTTTTGACGGCAAGGGATATCCAGCAGGACTTGCAGGTCATAATATTCCTTGGGTTGCGCGCATCATTGCCGTAGCCGATACCTTTGATGCCATGAGTTCTACCCGCTCATATCGTAAAAAGCTCCCGCTGTCATATATTGCAGATGAAATTAAACGCTGTTCTGGTACACAGTTTGACCCCGTCGTAGCAAAGGCTTGGTATGAGCTATACACTGAAGGAGCCTTTAACAACTTGCAAACTGAAGAGACTCAATAAAAAATATTTCAAAAACCAGGAATAGTATTTTCAACGATATTACATCAGGTGATTTCTTCTGCATGCACATCAGAAGGGCTCACTGTAATATACAATTTTTTCAATAACACCAGCTGGATTACAACAAAATCGTACAGCCGTAGCCCTAAGCTCCTTATCATTATAGGCAGAAACAGTCATTGTACGTTCATATTCAAGACTATTATCGCGTTCATCAAATTTGCCAGGTCCAAGCAGCGCAACAACATCAGCATGCGTCATACCAATTTTGAGTTTTGCATCTGCCAAAAGAGTATTATTATTAAAATGCGTATTAGCACCAGAAATGACATTATCTTTATAAAACCACTCGCCATTAATTTTATCACCCTTTTCCCAGATAATATGATCCTTTTTCAAAAGGTAGTTAAAATAATCGGTATACGCCTCAACATCATAGAGTTTGAGATACTGTATATAATACAGCAAATCTGTATCTACAAAAGTTTCATAGCTACCATCACAGTACCGATGAATAATCGGAACCTTTAAATCTATCGTCCTGCCACTCTTTTCATAATATGCTTGTGTTTTTCCCCAAGGAAAAATGAGATACTCGCTACCCATCATTTTTTTTGAGCATCGCTTTGAGTCATCATCGTATAGCGAATCTCCAAAAAATGAATGCAGACTAATCATAGGGTTTTCGTTTTCAGGAAAGAGCCAGTTACAGTATGTATATGAGTCACCATCACCATCCATGTAAATGTCATAGTAATACTCACCATCAATACCCTCATAACAACTGTCATAAATGTTATGGCGATTATAATCAAAATAGCCCTCACCCAATACATAGGGAACTTTCTTTTTTTGGGCATCATAAAAATACTCATCGGTATATTTTTCAACAGTTCGTATTTGCATAATCGAAACAACAACCGGCACATAATTTAAAACGGAAAAAGTGATTCCTAAAACACAAAGTATAATTCCTACTTTTGTCTTTTGGGGCTTTATAATTCCTATAAGTGAAAATACTGGTGCAAAAAAAGAACCTAAAAGCCAGAATACTGCTAACAATCCTGGTATTTCCTGGCCTCTTGGTAAAAACATTAACAACTCAGATACAACGAATAACGAAAGTCCAAGTATTCCACAAATTAAAGTACGTCTTTTCATATTTTTCTATTTCCGTATGCAAGGATTATAAAAGGATTTAGAAAGCGTGTCTAATCCCAATGATATTAAAAGTACTATTACAAAGAAATTCAAGACTTAATAAAAGAAGTCGTCAAAATCTGCTGGGGCTGTTAGAAATATATTAGTAGTAGCATCTTATTAAATTAACCTTAACTTTTATAAAATCGATGTTATTCTTTAAAAAATGAAGAAAACATTAATTTTAATTCTTATTTCCTTTTTCTTATCGTTTACTTTAAGTAATAGTAACGCTCAAGACATCAGTTTTAATGGAAGCCTCTCAACCCAAGCAGGAGCAGGGCTTTCAAACACACATGATAATAAAGGCAAGTTTCTTACCCAAACAACGGTGTTTGACGGAACCATAAAGACCTACATGGACGAAAGCATGGGGTCATTAATGCTCAATTAGTTTTAGACTCTCTCAACTCGCAATCATCAAATGGGAGAGAAGCACTTGTCAGCGAAGATGGTTCTGCATCCTTAAAATTAAAGGAAGCCTATTATGATTACAATGGAACTTGGTGGGCTCTCCGTGCAGGACGCCAAATAAATGCCTGGGGAAAGGCTGATGAAATTCAAATTACTGATATTTTGTGTCCTCAGGACAATGCCACGATAGTTGCATCTGAATATAAGGATAACCGTATTGGTGTTGATGCACTGCGCCTTTCATTAATAAGTGATCAAGTTCAGGGGGATGTCTACTGGATTCCTGTATTTACGCCATCTACCCTCCTTCTTTCTAAAAACAATCCATTACGCCCTATAGTATTTCCTGATAAGGTAGAAGGTACTTCAATCACGTATTTTAACAGTATAAATGATTTGGAACTTCCCGAAAAAAAACTAGCCAATAGTGAATATGCATTACGATTAACCGCATATCTACCGATAATGGATTTTTCTCTTTAAGGTTTTAGTGGTTGGGATGATTTACCACTTATGTCTGTACATATTGAGGATGAAGTTATCATAAAAGGTACTTATGAACGACTTTTTATGGTTGGTGCTGACGCTGCAATTCCTATCGGAGACTTTGTAGTACGTTTAGAGGGTGCTTTATTTCCGCAGCGACATTTCCAAGTAAAGCCTGAATATCAGGCAAAAAAGGTGCAGGCAGGAGAGGAATGTGCTTACTCTGAAAAAGAAAACCAAACGCTTGCTCTTGCAGGCTTTGACTGGGATGCCGGCAATGGATTTACCATTACCGCTCAATATGTAGCAGATATGCTCGTCGGTACTAAAGAAAAGCTTGATACCTTAGAACGAAAAGAATACGAGCATACAGCAACTTTATCTGTAGATAAATCATTGTGCAACGACAATCTTTCACTGTCACTTTCTGGTGCCGTTGATTTAAATCAATACTCATCAGTGTATCAGCTGTCAACATCGTATAAACTCAGTGATTCTATAAAACTAAGCGCGATTGGTGATGTATTTCTGGAAGGTCCTGACAACAAAGCCGGAAAGTACGGAATATATCGTGATCTCAGTTGTATAACCCTAAAAGGTGTCTTTTCCTTTTAAAGAAGGAGTCTAGTATGAAAGTCTCTACAATAAATCATTTTTTCGGGAAAATAGGTCGCCTACAAATACAATGGAGAGTGCCAATTCTCTGCGTATTTATTCTCCTAACTCTTTTCTGTTGCCTTGGATTGACTAAGTTTGAAATACAAAATAGTAGCGAAGGTTGGTATGGTGAAGGAGATATCTTAAAACAGAACAAGGATACATACGAAGCAATATTTGGTAATCGTAATAACGCTGCGGTGCTTGTAGTTGCAGATGATGTTTTTTCTCAAGAGATTCTTGAAGTTATTGATCGGCTTGGACAGCGGATGATAACTGAAATTCCCTACGCAAATAAGCTTACCTCACTTATCGAACTTGATATTCCTCTAGGTACTGAGGAAGGCTATAATATCATTAAGCCTTACGAAAATGGCATCCCATCTGATAAGGCTGAGCTACAAGCAAAAAGAAATTTGATTCTTCGCGGAACCGAACATACAAATGCCTGTAAGAACGTACTTGTAAGTGACGATGGTACTGAAACATGGATTTGCCTTACCCTCTTCCCCTTTGATGAACCTGATACATTCAAAGACCCTGAAAAAATGGCCGCTGTCCAAGAGTTTGAGACTTTCTTGGGAACATTATCGATGACTAAGACCAGCGGTACAAAACCAAGAGTATCTTCTGTCACCGATATTCTAAAAGAAATGAACCGTGCCCTCAACAAAGGACAAGACGAATTTTATACAGTTCCTGAAGATCCATATATCCTTGCACAGCTTATGGAGCTTTCTTCGATTGAAATGACTAGGGATTTTTCCGAGTGTATGGATGATGAATTCAAAGTCCTTACTATCAGTGTTGATATGCTTATTTTTGATAGTGCCAGTGCCATTCAAGACATCAAGGCCATTAATGAAAAATTAGCAGAACTATTTCCTGATGCTCAATCGTGTATTCTTGGAGACATGATTGAGTATGCGGAAATGACAAATAGAATGGTTTGGGGAGAATTAAAATCATTCCTATTCTCTTTTGTTATCATTGCTATTATGTTAACTATCGCTTTTTCTAGTATACGTACAGGCTTAATTGCCATGATTCCTAATGTTGCACCAGTCATTCTTGTTGGTGGTTTTATGGGATTTTCTGGCTATGCAATGGATTTTGCAACAATGACTACAATGCCGATTATTCTTGGTATTGCAGTTGATGATACCATTCATCTTACCACCCACTTAAAACTCGGACTTGAAAAATATGGTACGTACAAAGGTGCTATGGAGGCTTCGCTTCGTGAAATCGGTAAATCTATGTTCATGAGTACATTGATTTTGTGTTCAATCTATGCTGTCTATCTCTTAAGCCCAATACGATATCTTTTTGTCATTGGTATACTTTCAATTCTGGGGCTTTCAGGAGCTTTAATTGCAGATTATACCATTACACCTGTTTTATTATATCTCGTAAAACCGTTTGGAAAAGAAAGGAGTAATTAATGAAAAAATCAATTTTTATAACAACAGTTATGTTGCTTTGTGGAGCCATGCTTTTTGCTCAGACTGCAGAAGAGATTGCTAAGGCGGCCTACCATGCAGTTAATGAAAAAACATCATCTTATACAGCGACACTTACCCTTATCGATAAAGCTGGAAAAACACGAAATCGCGAAATTGCATGCTATACCATGAAAGATGGAACTACCGATAAATCCGTCATGGTATTCCGTACGCCAAAAGATGTTGCTGGTGTAAGCTATTTGTCATTTGACTATCCTGATGCTCCTGATGGCAAAACAGTGGATAGTGATAGTTGGCTCTATCTACCTGCAATGAAAAAAGTTCGTCGTGTTTCCGGCTCAAGTAAAGACGATGACTTTCAGGGAACAGACTTTACTTATGATGATTTAGGTAACCGAAGTCTTGGCAAAGATACCTTCAAGATTTTAGGTGAAGAAAAAGTCGGTACTGTAGATTGTTGGATTCTTGAATACACCGCAAAAGATCCAAAAGCAAAAGTATCACGGCGAGTTCTTTGGCTGGGTAAAACAAATTACATCGCATATAAGGGAGAATACTATGATCAAAAAGGTATGCTCCAAAAACAGATGACTTGTGAAAACATCTCTCAAATTGACGGATATTGGACAACCAAAAAAACGACTATGACAAATATCCAAACAAAACATACAACTATCTATGAAGTAAAAGACATCGTATATGACAAGGGTGTTGATAAGAATTTCTTTACCGTGAGTGCGCTAGAACGCGAATTAGTTAAATAAACTAATACTGCATAAACTCTACAAAGCGTAGGTTGCTTTCTATAGCACTGGGATATATTGTATTAGTGTAGCTACAAAAAATACTTTTTGGAGACACTAATGATTAACCAGTATATTACCGGTGCAATGATTAAACGATTACGTGAAACAAAAAAACTAACACAAGCAGAACTCGCTGATAGTATCTTTGTTACAGATAAGGCTATATCCAAGTGGGAAACAGGTCGCGGGTATCCAGATATTTCGCTCGTAGAGCCTCTAGCTAAAGCTCTCGGTGTTTCAGTAATTGAACTTCTATCAGGAGAAAACGTCACTAATACCAACAAAAGCGCAAATATGAATCGAGTACAGTTTTATGTCTGTCCAGTCTGTGGTAATGTCATTCAAAGTGCAGGAGAAGCTGTCATAAGCTGTTGTGGAATCACACTGCCACCATTGGAGGCAGAAAATGCTGATAAAAACCACTCAGTCACCATAGAGCATATCGAAGACGAGTACTTTGTTTCTGTACACCACGAAATGACAAAATCGCATTACATCTCGTTTATTGCAGCACTTCGCAACGATGGGGTTACCATTAAAAAACTCTACCCTGAACAAAATGCAGAAGCTCGCTTAAAAATCAATGGGACAAAGCAAATTTATTTTTACTGTAATCACCATGGCTTGTTTAAATGTGATCAGAACAAGTTGTAGAAAGTATTGAATTATCATTAGAAAAAACACTTATACTATAAAAGAGTAAAAAGACCGCCCTTTCAGGCGGTCTTAGGGAGGAAATTTATGAAAAGGTATTTTTACTTTTGCTTATTATCAAAGGTATAAACACATTTTACTGTATTATATAAGGAAACAAATTTGTCTTGTTGCATACGATACAAGTCAAAATTGTTTTGATTTGGTTCTATCGGTCTTTCATTTGTATGAACAATGGTTTCACATGCTTGCGGTATATCTTGATATATGCCACTATCAACCGCAGCAAGGATTGCCGCTCCTAAACACGCTTCTTCTTCAGTATTAGTAGTATAGACGGGCATTTCAAATATATCCGCCTGCATTTGTTTCCAGATAGTAGATTTTGCTGCTCCACCAGACGCAATAAGCCTTGTCTTTTCTATACCGAGAGTATCAAAAATCTTTACACACTCTTTAAGATTATACAAAACTCCTTCCATAGTAGCCCTGATGATATGAGCCTGTTCATGCTTTACCGTCAACCCAAAATAGACTCCTTTTGCATATGGGTTGATAAAAGGGCTTCGCTCTCCTGCTAAATACGGCAAGAATATGAGGCCTTCAGACCCTGGCATTATTGTATCAACTGATCCATCAAGCTCCGCATAACTGCGACCATCACATAGAATCTTTTTTTTAAGCCAGCTGAGTGTAATACCGCCTGTTAAAGAACCGCCTTGTATGTACCAGCATGAGGGTATCGCATGGCACCATGTCTGTACACGCCTCTCTGTATCATAGACAGGCTTCTTTATCACCGCCGCTATCTGAGATCCTGTTCCTATGTTACAAGAAATACAACCTTCGCTAACAATACCGTTTCCGATTAATTGTGCGGCTGCATCCGACATACCATATACAACATTTGTTTTTTGAGACAGCCCTGTTTCCGTCGCAGCATAAGCACATACCGTACCAGAGCGATCATAACTACCACCTACAGGAGGAAATAACGCTACATCAATACCAAGTTTTTCAAGCAGCTCTGTACACCACCGTCGCTTTTTTATAGAAAAAGCTAAGCTGGCACTTGCATCAGATATGTCTGTACCTATTACACCAGTCAGCCGATACCGAATATAATCTTTAGGCAACATTACATATGCTATACGTGCATACACATCTGGTTTATGCTGCTTTATCCAGTACAATGAGGCAATCAGTAGCCCCGCAGCAGGTTGATTCAACAAATCACTATCCATAAGATCCTGTGCTTGTTGCTTTATATACTCCACTTCTTTTGCCGTACGCTGATCCATCCAAATTATGGCAGGACACACAGGTTTATGCTGTGCATCTAATGCAACCAACCCATGCATTTGTCCTGACAATCCGATACCTTGTAACTCATCTGCATGTATTCCCGAAAGTGTTAATGCTGCTCGTATCGCCTCAACTGCTCTTTCCCACCAAATTTCAGGATCTTGTTCAGCATAAGATAATGCAGGTGTTTGAACATCATATCCAGCATGGCTTACAGCAAGAGTTTTTCCATTTTCATCTATAATAAGCACTTTTACACTGGAAGTACCCAAATCAATGCCTGCAAAATATCCCATATCATTCCTCTTTTATTTAAATAACCATTATTTTTTATTACGGTTACGTATAAAGTCAACAAATACTGCCAATAAAATAACAAAGCCTTTTACAACATACTGCCAAAACGAGTTTACATTTAACAAGTTTAATCCATTATTTAAGAAACCTATTATCAAAGCTCCAATTATTGTACCACCAATCTTACCTGACCCGCCTGACATTGAAGTGCCACCCACAACAACAGCAGCAATAGCATCCATTTCTGCACCTTCACCTGCTGTCGGCTGTCCTGAATACATACGTGAAGCCAATACAATACCAGCAATTCCTGCCATCAAACCAGAAAAAGTATACACCCAAAACTTTACCCGCTTTACCGAAATACCAGAAAAATGCGCAGCAGTAACATTACCTCCAACAGCATAGATATGGCGCCCAAAGCGGGTATTATTCATTAGCAAAGCTGTTATTACCAAAATGATTAAAAGAATAACTACCGGCGTAGGTACTATCCCACAGTATCCCGCACCGATAAATTGCCACTGTTTGGTAACAACACGTACTGGAGAACCACTAGTATAAATATAGGCAAAACCACGTGCGATATTCATATTTGCCAGCGTGACAATAAAAGGCGGAATCGTTGTTTTTGAAATGATGGTTCCATTTATCATACCAAATACGATACCAATTAAAATACCAATCACTAATGCACAAGGAATGGGCATTGCATGTCGAGATACACATGCAGCAGCAACACAGCCCGATAACGCTATAATTGAACCAACAGACAGGTCAATGCCACCAAGAATAATAACCATAGTCATACCACATGCAAGGTATAAGTTGGTAGAAATTTGTCTCAGTACATTAAACATGTTTTGCCTAGTTAAAAAAGCACTCGATGTCGATGGATTTATAGACAAAAACAAGTATAATACGGCAAACGCAATGAGGATGCCCATATTTTCTTTAAGATAGAGTTTTATTCCTTTGGTATATTTTGATGATTGTAATGTAGTTTCCATTTATATTTCTCCTCTTATTCTTCTGCAGCAAGTTTCATAATACACTCTTGAGATACATCTTCATGACCTATGCAGCCGGTAATACGTCCATTTGCCATAACATATACACGATCACTCATATTAATAATCTCAGGGAGTTCTGATGAAATCATAATGATAGCGATTCCTTGTTTTGCCAGATAATTCATGATTGAGTAAATTTCGGCTTTTGCACCAACATCGACACCTCGTGTTGGTTCATCAAGAATAAGTATTGAAGGGTTAGTTGCAAGCCAACGACCTATCATAACTTTTTGCTGATTGCCTCCAGACAGATGACCTATCATCTGATCAAGTGTCGGGGTTTTAGTATTCATCATATCAACATACTTTTGGGCAATCGTTTCTTCTTCGCTTTTATTGAGGAATACTCCCTTAATAAAATGAGCAAGCACTTCAATTGTAGAGTTATATTTGACACTCTGTACCTGATATAGACCTTGCAATTTACGATCTTCAGGAACAAAAGCTATACCATCATTAACTGCATCAACAGCTGACAAAAAATGAACTTTTTTACCTTTTATAGTGACAGTTCCAGTGTATTTCTTTTTTAATCCAAAAATACACTGCATTGTTTCACTACGGCCGGCTCCTACAAGACCAGCAAAACCAACTATCTCGCCCTTGCGTAATTCAAATGATACATCTTTAACCATATCACCATCAGATATATGTTCTGCCTTTAGGACAACATCTCCAGGAGCCTGAAACTCGCGAGTATAATACTGTTCCAATGTACGACCTACCATCCGGGCAATCAACTCATCTTTATCAATATCCTTTACGACATGTGTACTAACATACTGTCCATCACGCAAAACTGTAACCCGATCACAGATTTCCCATAACTCACTCATTTTATGAGAAATATAAATAATACCAACACCTTTAGATGTCAGTGTCCGCATAATCTTAAACAAGAATTCTACTTCTTTGTCTGATATAGATGAGGTTGGCTCATCCATAACCAGTATTTTTGAATTAAATGAAATTGCTTTTACAATCTCGACCATCTGCTGTTGTGCAATGGTTAAATCAACAACAAGCGTATCAGGAGTAAAATTCATATTATAGGTATGTAATAATTCCTCAGTATCAGCATTCATCTTATCTTTATCAATAAGATGGCCTTTCATTGGTTCTCGTCCAAGGAAAATATTTTCAGCTACGGTCATATAAGGAACAAGTACCAGTTCTTGGTGTATGATACTTATTCCGTTTTTATGAGAATCAAAAACATTATCAATAGTTACCTTTTTGCCATCGATATAAATTTCACCTTCTTCTGCCTTATAAATGCCACCAAGAACTTTTATAAGCGTAGACTTTCCAGCACCGTTTTCACCAAGCAGAGCATGAACTTCCCCCTGCTTTAATTCAAAATCGACATTATTGAGAGCATAAACACCAGGAAAGCGTTTATGGATATTTTTCATTTGTAATAATACATTTTCATTCATTATGCCAGTTCCTGCTGAGATACGACTTACCAAGACCCGCAGTATAACAAGTCCTAAACACAGTCATATAAAAACCGGAAGTATCTCGTATATCAGTAATACTCCCGGTTATAACGATTCAGAGATTGTTTATACCAATATGGTATGCTTATTGCCAACCATCTGTTCCGTACTTGTTAACATTCTCTTTTGTAATAAGGAATGTTGGTACTGGATAGCGAGCATCCACTTTTTCGCCAGCCATGATTTTATACATTGCAGCAACTGACTGCTGTGCTATATGTATTGGAGACTGAGCACCTGTACCCTCGATCAATGAATTGCTACTAGCCAATTCTTTTTTTATGTCAGGAGAGCCATCAACTCCATAGATTTTTGTGTTTTTAATGCCGGCGGCATTTGCTGCTGCCAATGTACCAAGAGCAACGGGATCGTTACTGCCAAAAATTGCAATTACATTTGGATGTGCCTGTAACAAGTCTTCTGCAACACCCATTGCATACTGTAAGCTACCTTTCGCATCTTGCTGCGCTACTACTTTAAAACCTTTACCTTTAACTGCATCTAAAAAACCATTTGTTCGATCTGTTGCAGAATTAGCAGTTGGCTCATCAAGAACAATAATATCGCCACCATTTGGATGTTTTTTTACAAGGTCTTCACCACAAACTTTTCCTGCATTATAGTTATCTGATCCAACATATGAAGCAATATAGCTCATATCAGCAACTTCGGCATCAAAGTTTACGATTGGAATGCCTGCAGCTTTAAGTTGATCAAGAGCTGGGATAATACCTTCTGCTTCTGCAGGATTAAGGAAAAATCCATCAACACGTTGTGCAATAACATCTTCAATTTGCTGAATTTGTCGGGTAACATTTTTTGCAGGATCCACAGAGATAAGCTGATCTCCACGAGCTTCAACTTCTTCACGGATAGTTTTTTCAATAAGAACAAAAAATGGATTTGATTGGTCCATACAGGTAAATCCAAATTTATAGTGTTTTGTACCATCTCCTGTTTTTGAATCCTTTGAACCACCAGCAAAAATGCTGCCTACTGCAAGAGCTAAAATAACTGCTGCACTAACAATTTTTTTCATGTGTGCCTCCTTTTACTATATAGTAAAGTATATGGCACTTCATAAAAACAACAACTGAAGTTTGTCACTATTTTTATATGACAAATGTAATGATTCTATTTTTCCAATTGATTCTGTAAATTTCGTTGTAAAACACGAAGCGAGTTATCTGCATCTTTTTTTTGTAAAATTATTTTAGTAATCTCAGTTTCTGCAATAGCCATAGTTTCATCATAAAAAGCAAAACGAGGTAACGAAGTTCCTTGATTAAGGATATCAGCCATTAGCCCTGGATAATAAATATCTGTTGACGCCTCATTGCTCTCATCTTCGAGCAGGTTTTTTACGACATCTGTTGAAGCGACAATACGCATAGCCGATGTGCCTTGTGTTGATAGACAAATCTCCGTCTGTATTTCCCTGTCATGAGTAAGCATTTCCAGTAGATCAAGGGCAAGCCTTTTCTGTTTGGTATGCGCTGCAATCCCCATTAAGAGGGTATCAACCTTAGAAATATTATTTCCAGAATATCCAGCAGGCATAGGTAAACAGTCCCATTCATAGTTAAGCTCTTTATATAGACGATATGGATATGAAATATATGTCCGATATTTTGCAAAAGAGAGTGGCATAAATGCAACTTTGCCAGCATCAAAATCTGTCTGTCCAAAGATACGATCTCCTGTCAATATAGAGAGCTTTTGCATAAATCGAATTGCTTCAACTACTTTTGGATCCGAGAATAGCGCACGTCTTCCATTTTCATTAAACAGTCTCGCTCCATTAGAAAAAACAGCTTCTTGCCAAGAATAATTACAGACACCAATACTGTCTAAAATAGCATCTCCATCTTCATCGACCGTGACCGCTTTACACAATCCATAAAAGTCATTCCACGTCCAATTAGTTTTAGGCATTTCAAGTCCATGTTTTTGCAATAACGTCTTGTTAACTGCCATCAAGGTAAAATCAGACTCATACGGGATAGCATATTGTTCCCCATGATACGTGCCAGCAGCCCATGCAGCAGGAAAATATTCCCAACTTTTGATATGTCCATCGATTTTAAGCGACTTATCAAGTTTTTGAAGGATACCCAAAGAAACCAGTTGCAAAAACTGATCTTCCAATATCATAACTACATCTGGTGTTTTGCCTTGTACTATTTGCTCTGAAAGCCACTCACCATAATCACGTTTACGAATTCCAGAATAATAGTGTACAGTAACACCAGGATGCTGCTTCTCAAACTTACTAATAGCTTTATCAATAATGCAATAATTATCTCCGTTTTCAACATCCCAATTGCTTCCTGTAAACAAGCCCAATTCAAGTACAACAGGCTTTCGGGTATGGGAGAGGCTCATAATAATACAAGCAAGCGCAATTATCAAAACACTACTAATAGCTATATATTTCTTTTTCAAAGAATATCCTCGCTTTTTATTTACACTACACACTCAATGACATCTGTACAGCCCAAATGGCAAGTTGCGTCCTATCACGCAAATCTAATTTATCAAGAATCGTACTCAAATAATTACGTACGGTACCTTCTGACAGACATAGTGTTTGTGCTATTTCTTTATTTGATTTGCCTTTTTCGATTTCTCGAATTACCTTCCATTCCGTTTTGGTTAACGACTCTGTCCTTTTTTCATCGATGGAACTAAGGCCACCTCCTTCGTTAGCCATTTTATAAAATAACTGCAATACTTTTGACGCTATATCGGGATTAATCATTGCCTGACCGCTATATACCGTTTTTATTGCACTGCACAATTCTTCCAATGCAATACCTTTAAGTAAATAACCGCTAGCCCCATACTTGAGCGCGTTATACACATAGTCGTCATCATCAAAGGTAGTCAAAATGATTACTTTTACTTGTGGGTACAATTCCTTTATTTTTTTAGTACATTGGACCCCATCCAGTTTTGGCATACGGATGTCCATCAATATGACATCAGGCAGTGACACTTTTAATTGTTCAAGTACTTCAATGCCGTCTCCTGCTGTTCCTGAAACCTGAAAATCAGGCTGACTCTCTACCCACAGTTTTAAACTTTCTCTAATAAGCTGCTGATCATCAGCTATACATACTTTAATCATGTTTTTCGTCCTGTCTTAGGGGAATATCTGCAATAACGGTAAATCCATTATGAGAAATAAAATCAATAGAACCATCCAGCATCGCAACTCGCTCCTTCATATGAGTAGTACCAAATCCACTAACAAATGAATCACAGCCTACACCATTATCTGAAATAATAATTTTTAACTTATTATCTTTTCGAGATATGGTAACATCAATTTTTTTTGCATGTCCGTGTCGTATCGCATTAGTAACGCTTTCTTGTATAACTCGAAAAATAGCGTTTTCTTCATCATCTTCAAAATGAAGCTCTGTCACTGTATTAAAACTAATATGCGTACCAGTTGCTTTTTGCGCTTTACTGATCATGTCCCTTATATTTTGCTCCAAAGTTGTGTGTTTTGGTAAATCATTTTG
This sequence comes from Treponema sp., assembly GCA_024695475.1. Lineage (GTDB taxonomy): Bacteria > Spirochaetota > Spirochaetia > Treponematales > Treponemataceae > Treponema_D. Next base: position 521 of record JAILIC010000101.1, on the reverse strand, counting down.
TAATGTACTGACTGAGCGTCGTATATCAGCAATACCATTTTTAGCAACACCTGATATCACTTTTAACTGCGCTTTTGCTACTGTAGGATTTGTATCCATAATGGCAATACAAGTATCAACCCCGACAGAAATACCAGTCAATGAGTGACCTAATGTATCATGTATTTCCATTGCCAATCGGTTACGTTCTTTTGTCTCGCCCATTTTTTCTTTTATATCTGCATATTGTCGTAGTTCATCATTTGCCTTTGCCAGTTTTTGGTATAGTCGATTAATTTCGTCAATTGTATTTTTTTGTTCTCGAATCATCTGGATACAGTAAAGGATAAAACTAATAAGATTAAGTGCAGAAAATGAATATAACAAAATAAACAGGATAAGTTGCCACTGTCCTGAGTATACGGCAATATATGTACTTACTGAATAAAGCGGATAAAAGACATCCATGAAGTCAAAACTGAAGAACATATAAATAAAAATACCCGCTATCATTACTGGATACTTCCAGCTTCCTTCTATAT
>JAILIC010000082.1 GCA_024695475.1 Treponema sp. | reverse complement strand
ACCAAATAAATGATTTTTTATTACGAACTTTTCATAAAAAGAAAAATAATGGTTTATAATATGTTATTTGGGGGATAAAATAAAAAATATAACATTTTTTTGCAATATAAATCGCAAACGATACAGAATAAAATATTACATTTGCATCGTAAACGATTTAAGCATATATTCTTATACAAAATATACGCAGCGATTCTTGTTGACGATTATATTGAGTATAACATCCTATATATTAGAACAGACAATAATAAAAATAAAAACAAAAACAACATTACTATGGCTCATGTATGTGAAAATTGCAAACTACGCGCAAATTATGACGCGAATCCAAAATCTTTTTTAGGACATGTGTGGCGTTGGCATATCAATTTTTGCCCAGGCTGGAAAGCATACTTCAAGTCACTCCCTGAAGACAAAAAGGCTGAGATAAGAAGCAAGTACGATTTCAAAAAATATTGATAAAATTATTAAGTATTGATTTTCACAAAACAAAAAAAAAGACGGCAAACAGGTTGGAATAATTATATTCCAACCTGTTTTTTACATCATAAAACATTCTTACATCAAAGAATGTTTTTTTACTCGTTAAATATGGTGAAAATCTACTTATCATAAAAAACAAAAAAAGTGCGTCAATTTTGACGTACTTTTTTACCCCACCTCCTTCGGCAACGCTTCGTACTCCCTTCGGAACAGCTTCGTATTTCCTTGCTGATGAGTATCGATTTTTTGTACTTAAAATATTAATCTCATCCCCGTCGGATTCGGAGCTTGACGCGCACCGTCAGATGAATAATCAAAGTTAGTAAAACACATACTTTTTTGCAAGTTTTTACCACTCTAAAAACAGCTTTAACATAATATTTAACATTTTAACACTTTTGATACGAACCACTGTAATCTCAACTTTACAACGAAGTTATTATTAAAAAACTGACTTATCATAAAAACAATACTTATATACAAAAGAAAAAAGGGTGTTTTTTAGATATCCTCCTCAAGCTTTGTCATTTAATAACTGTTTAAGGAATGTAAAATGCCTGTTAAACAAGGCTTAAAAAAAATATACTGCGCAGTAGAATGAATTTGTTCGCAGATTTTCAATGACTAAAACATGAGCAGTTTACGTTTCTCATATTCTTGAAAATTATTTTATTTTTTTGTTACGGAATTAAGGTATAAATATTTTTTTACCTATCTTTGCAAAGAATCAAATAAACCATCTCAGCACTTTATAACTCATCATCATAAATATGGACAAAAACAAAACAAATACAACAAGTAAAACCAACAAGTACATGGACAAAGTAAAACAAATACTTAGTCTGATTGCATGTTTTCTAATGATAATGGCTGCTTCCATAACAAGAGATGGGAAATGGCTGAGAGATAACGTTATTGACTCGTCTACCTCAAATACAGCAGATACAAGAGTGGTAGACGACAAAACAAAAGTTAATGCACAGAATACTATCACGCAACTTTCTGACGGCACTTTGGTAATTAACACTACCGATATAGGAAAAGATATAATCGGATATGCAGGAACTGTGCCTGTAGAAATACAAGTGAAAGATAACCATATTCAAAAAATAGTCGCTCTTGAGAACACAGAAACACCTGACTTTTTCGAAGCTGCATCAAGCATTCTTAATTCTTGGGATGGACTAACCTTAGAAGAAGCAACAGCCAAGGATGTGGACGTAGTCTCTGGTGCTACATTCTCATCAAAGGCAATCATCAGTAATGTAAAAGAAGGCCTTCTATATGCACAAAACACTTCTATCAATAAAAGTATCTTGAGCGAATTTGATGCGTCACCCAAGAACATAATAGCACTTATCGTAGCACTAATGGCAGCCATACTACCATTATTCATAAAGAATAAGATGTATCGAACTATTCAACTCGCGCTAAATGTAATCGTATTAGGCTTCTGGTGCGGTACATTTATCTCCTATTCTTCTTTACTTGGCTACATGTCAAACGGAATGAATATCATGGCTCTCACAGTACCAGTAGTATTGCTTATAACAGCATTTATCTATCCTCTCTTCGGAAAGAAATCATACTACTGTACAAATGTATGTCCATTCGGTTCGCTACAAGAACTTACCGGACGCACTATGAAACAAAAAATAAAGATATCTTCAAAAACAATAAAACGTTTGGATACATTCCGCCAGTACCTATGGGCAGTTCTTATGCTTTGCTTATGGACAGGAATATGGTTCGATTGGGTAGACTATGAACCATTCTCCGCATTCATCATACAGTCGGCTTCATGGGTAGTAATAGCAATAGCAATTATCTTCACCATTCTCTCTTCCGTCGTTATGCGTCCGTACTGCCGATTCGTATGTCCAACCGGCACACTCTTTAAGATTAGCCAATCAAATAAATAGAGTGCCACGTAAGAGAAGGACATTTTATCAATAAAGATATAAAAGAACCTAATTGTTCAACAAAAAATAACATATAACATTATGGCATCAAAAATAATTATCGTAATCCTTGCAATAGCACTTGTCTTCACATGTGCAAAACTTTACGTAGCAAATAATACAAACATGACTAACAATACTGAAACAAAATCAGACAGCACAACAATAGAAAGTGATCCAGTATATGAATGCATCCTATCACGAGCAAGTGTGCGTGCTTACCAAACAAAGGACGTTGACGATGAAAGCATAGAAAAATTGCTTAGGGCAGGAATGGCTGCTCCTTCTGCTATAGACAAACGCCCTTGGCATTTTATAGTAGTCAAAGATAAGGAAATGCTAAAACAAATAGCTAAAAAAACGCCAAATGCTCGTATGGCAGCAAATGCGCCTCTCGCTATTGTCGTATGCGGAGACATGAGTAAAGCCGCGGAAGGCAATAATAAAGACTTCTGGATTCAAGATGTATCAGCAGCTACAGAAAACATATTGCTCGCAGCACATAGTATGGGACTTGGAGCAGTATGGACAGGCACTTGGCCATCAGCAGAACGCGTAGCTACCGTATCACAAATGTTTGACTGCCCAGAACATATTATTCCTTTTGCAACAATCGTCATAGGCTATCCTGAAGGTCAAACACCAGCTAAGGATAAGTGGGACGAGATGAACGTATCATACGAAATATACGGAGAATAAAGAAATTGATTTCTGTTATTCTCTTGACTTATCACTATGCTATAGAACATCATGTAAAATATTTTTATTAGATAATAATTTCTTATTTTTGCATAGTTTACAAAATTAAAAAACACATCAAAGTAACTAAAAAATCACAAAGACTCCTCGTAGTGATACGAAGAGTCTTTTTTACCTTTCAACTTTATACGAGGATAAATTATCCTTACGTCAACACTATAACATATAACAACACCAAGTTAACAAATTTGCTTTTTGAACATTAGGTTTTATATTTATTAAGAACAAAGATGAAATATTTGTGAAACAGAAATAAAAAAAACACACAATTAGTTAAAGAAAAAGAAAAAGAATATATACCTTTGCAACGAAGCTATTCACTATTAACATTTTTTATAGGGA
>JAILIC010000074.1 GCA_024695475.1 Treponema sp. | reverse complement strand
ATAGTTAGCTTATAATTCAAAAAAAGTGGATGAATACTTAAATCTATAAATGTTTATATATCTTCGACTCCAAATTCATCATTTGAGAAACGAGTATAATTTGGAAGCTGTGTATCATTATTTTCTTTCTTTTCCGAATTCTGTTTTTTAGAAAAAAAGGGTTTTATAAATCTGCTAATATTTTCACCAATTTTCTCAATTTCTTCAACCGATATTTTGAGACTCCCATTTTTACCCTTTATATCCATAATAAGAAATCCTATTTGATATCCATCTTTCCAGTAAGCTCTGCTGAGTAGTATTCAATAAAAATATGATTCTTTTCAATTATAGATTCTTCAAAATGAAATAACGTTATATTTTTATTGACATCTGAGAAAGCTCTGAAACCATCTTTTCTTAAACTTTCATGTTCTTTGTATCCCTGATATAGGATACAGTTTTCCGTTACCTTTTCGATTTTTTGATTTATATTTTCAAAACCTTGATAATAAAGAAGTTCAGGTCTTACATCAAAGAAAATCGAGAATTTTTGCAGTTTATCATCTTCATCAAATTCTGTAACTATAGAGTAGATAATTTGTCCTTGAAACCAAGCCTCTTTATCTATTCCAAATTCCAATGCTGATGCTAAAAAATCTTCATCTTCCTTGAAAGAGCCCATTATTGTCCAACCTTTATCTTGCAGCATTTTTGTAAGCTCTGTTTTATTGTATCCAAAAAAAATATCCGAATATACAAGAATGCTTATGTCGCTAGATTGAGCTTGTGTTTGCGTCGATTCAACTTTTGTTTGTGTATATTCTGCTTCGTCATCATCAGTCGAGTCCAAAATAAAACTAGCTATACCTCCCAATCCAATCCACACAGCAAGAATAATAAGAATTTTTTTCCCCCATTTCTTCCTTGTTTTTGGTTCAGCTGTACCTTCTGATTCTTTTTCTGTAATTACCATATAAATCTCTCTAAAATTACCTTAATGGAAGTCCATCTGCATCTGTGAGTTTATCTGTAAACATAAGGGTAAATAAATCATATAACCCCCAAATTAAACCAATACTTCCCGCAGAAAGAAAACGTATTAAAAGAAGAAATCCTCCAGACTTTGTTTTACCGCCATAGAATCTGTGCAAGCCAAATGCACCAAAAGCAATTAAGCATAGAAAAATTGCAGTAGATTTTTTCTTTAAAGATTTTGAATTTTCTGAAATTGTCATTCTTTTACCACCCGTTTATTCTGTTATAACTTTTACTTGTTCTGCAAAAGGAATTGATTTTTGCAAAAAATTACATACGATTTCTGTACCTTTCTGATTTAGCATAGATGTACTAATTTGGTATTCATTTACGGTAATAAAAGAATTAAGTTTTTTAGGATTAGCATTGATTTCTTTAATTGAGGCCAATTCTATTTCTTGTGGTTTTTCAAAACTGTTACAAATATAAAGTTTTTTATTTGTAAGTAAAAATCCCACTTTTCCGTTTCCAAATGAAGAATCATCATATCCTACAAGAATTTCTTCGTTCCGACAGTTTTTAGCGTAAGCATGAACTGCTGCAAGGATTTTTTTTGTATTGGAATCTGCTAAATAAAATCTATTTTTAAATTCTTCATCTCCACTGACTTCATTTGTCGTTTCATAAAAAATTTTTTCTACTTCCCCTTTTGGATTTTCGCAAGTAGATGGATCTGGAAGTTTTTCTTCTTCATAAATGAGAGTTGGATTTTCTGTTTCAAATTTCTTTATAGATTCTTCAGATGTTAATTCTTCAAAAATATCAGCAATATCATCAATATCCTTTTCTAATTTTTCGCCAAGTATCTTATAGCATTCAGATAATTCCGTCCTATTCATTGAAAAAAAACGTTTTATCAATGAAAGATTGTAGGCATGAATTGGGAGAACAGTTTCTTGATTGCTTAATTCCATATACAATAGCATTATTACAACATACATAAAGCAAGTTTGCTGCCTGTCATTATTTATTGCAAATATATTTGTGAAAAACTGTTTTATGTTTTTTGATTTTAATTCAGAGTACGCAACATCAATTTTATCTTCTATTGAAAAAAGAGAAATATTTTCATCATATATGGTAGAAAGTGCATTTGATATTGCTTTTTTTCCGCTTCTATCAAGAGTAATATTATTTCCAACCATAAAGACAAGTGTTTTTAGCATGTCATTTTTGTTTTGAGTTTCTTTCTCAATTCTTTCCCTTTCAGCAGCTTCACTTGCATTTTTTTCTATTGCATTTGAAACTGCATCCAATGCACTATCAGCAAGATTATAGCCAATGTGAGCCTTAAATACATCAAAACCAATTCCCATTTTTAACTCCTAAGCTTACTATAAGTAAAATACAATCTTGCTTATAGGATAATATAATTTAGCTAAAAGTGCAATATAACTTTTACTTTACGCTATATGATGTGTCTATGAGTAAGATAAAAACAATTTTAGGTGACAATATAAGGACTTTACGAACAAATAAAGGATGGACACAAGTTTATCTTGCTGACAGATTGCAGATTACGGCACCATTTCTTGCTCAAATTGAATCGGGAAAACGAGGTACATCGCTTGAACTTGTTGAAAATGTTGCCGAACTCTTTGGCATACCTGTAGCAAGTCTTTTTATTGAGCAATTTAATAATCAACATAATATTCGACATGAAGTTAGAACCGTAGAGATTCAGACAATAGAAAAACAATTAAAAGAAACAATTTCGGAAAATATTACAAAAGCATTTGAAAGATTAAAACAATAAAGCCAACCTGAATAGAATCAGATTGGCTTTAGTTTTATGGTGGTTTCAACAGACTCAACCACTGAACATCACAGAAACGGCTTTAGCCGTTTCGAATCCGTGAGCGTTCCGCAGCTTCGTACGAGCACGGCAATGACAGTTTTTTGTGTCATTGCCATGCTTGACAAGCAATGTCATTTCCGCATTTGATGCGGGAATCTCTTATTTAATCAGTGAATGATATTCCTGAAGGCTCTTAACTCCACCTTCTCCACCGTTACCATTCTTGACAGCTTCAATACCTTTAACAGCTGCCAGAGCTCCGGCAAGTGTAGTAATGTAGCTTACCTTATACTTCAAACAAACCTTACGGATTGTCTTACGGTCTTCGGCGTAGT
>JAILIC010000023.1 GCA_024695475.1 Treponema sp. | reverse complement strand
GAAGAACATATACGTAACATAATCGATTCTATAATAAAACTCAGACATCCTTATAAAGATTTACCTAAATTAGGTGAGAAAGTCAAAGAGCAACTAAAACTTCAATACAAAACATATAATAAATCTGTTTTTGAAGGATTTAAACCATTATTAGACAAACTTCTTGAATTATTAGAAATTAGTTAAGGAGTAGGTATCAATGGATTAAGAACTAACAACTGCAGTAGAAGCAATAAAAACAGCGATTTTATAGCCGCAATATCAGGCGGATAAAGAAACAACCAGAGTTCAGCTAATCCTTTGGTACTGGTTGCTATCTTTCTTTTAAAATAGGTAAGAATCTAACTTGCTGGTAACTTGCTTAGAAATGTAATATTTCTGGTTTCTAGTGTTGTTTTTTATGGAATTTGCATAAAAGAACACTAGATAGGATTACATGCCTGAGTTTTAAGTTGATTCTTATTTGCTGGATTTAATAATTATTCTGAATTGAAAAGCAAAAGCTGAAGTTTGTTTATATTTAAAACTAATGGTTTACTGAAAAATTGTAGCGTTCATTTTAGAATTGCAGTAGGAGGCACCCCTGCATGAGTTATGTAATGAGAAAGGTAAAAGATATTGAATATTTTATCGAGGAGGCCTTATGAGCGGCGGCAGTTTAGATTATTTCTATAGCAGATTTGACGAACCTCTTGAAAAGATTCGTAAAGAACTCAAGTGGGGTAAAAATAGATGGACTCCAGAAACTCTTTCGGGATTTCAGACTGCAGTTCTATATCTAAGAATAGCCCAGATTTATTCCCGCCGGATTGAATGGCTTTTAAGCGGTGATGATGGTGAAGATGATTTTCATGAAAGGCTTAATGAAGAATTGGAAGAAATTAGAAATAACCCTGAAATAATAGAACCTCAGCTAAAAAAATGTACACTCTGTAAAGAATATAATGGCAAAGAATGTAATCATCGCAGGTGGTTTGAAGGCATGGACAACGAAACTTTTCAAAAAAGACTGACTGATGCATCTGACTGCTATGATTTTGAAGAGATTGACGATATGCTGTGAGTGAATTTTTATCGTCCTTCATATAAGTGCGTCGGCGGTAACATATAAAAAAAAATTGCAATTATTTGTCATCTCTATCGGAAGCCTGAACACAAGATAGTGCCTTGTTTATAGGATTAAAACCTCACGATATCTGAAGTCAATTGTTCCAATTAATACATATTTGAACTGCAGTAGTGATTATTACTTGTGGTTATCTCGATAAAAATATGAGATAACCGCAGGTAATAATTGCATCCTTTATTATCAGGTGATATTATAAAGGTATGGCTAAAGATCTAATTATTGGGCGACAAAAAGAAATTGAGCAGATTAATGAGTGTTATCAATCCAAAGAATCTCAACTTGTAATTTTGTACGGAAGAAGACGAGTTGGAAAAACCTTTCTCATAAATCAAATCTTTGATGACCAATTTGCCTTTAAGCTTGTTGGTGATTATAACCAGAATAAAGAAGAACAACTTTATAATTTTTATGAAGAACTAAAACGAAAATCAGAAAATGAGGTTTCTGTTCCTCAAAACTGGAGAGAAGCTTTCTTTCAGTTAAGGGATTATATAGAAACCTTACCACGCGATAAAAAACAGGTTGTTTTTTTTGATGAAATGCCCTGGCTGGATAATCACAAATCAGGCTTTTTGGAAGCTTTTGAATATTTCTGGAACAGTTATGGAGCTTCTAAAAATAATCTGATGATGATTGTATGCGGTTCTGCAACTTCATGGCTTGTCGAACATATTGATCATAATAAGGGAGGTCTTTTTAACAGACAGAATTGCCGCATCTATCTTGAACCTTTTAATCTTTACGAAACAGAGCAGTTCCTTTTATCACGAAATATTCACTGGTCACGATACGATATCTGTGAGTGTTATATGATTCTTGGCGGTATTCCTTTCTATCTTAATTTACTTAAAGGTTCTATTCCATACAGTGCGAATATTGATAATCTGTTTTTTAAAAAGAGAGCTGCATTGTGGGATGAATTTGAGCATTTATATAATACATTATTTACTAACAGAGAAGCCTATATCAAAATTGTAGAAGTGCTTTCTGAAAAACGAATTGGTTTTTCTAGAAAAGAACTTGTTGAAAAATCAAAGCTAAGTGACAATGCTCTTTTGACAAAGATGATTAAAAATCTGGTTGATTCTGGATTTGTCCGCGAAAATCCATTTTATGGGAACAAAAAAAGACAGACAAAATATCAGCTATCTGATTTTTATACTATGTTCTACTTTAAATTTGTTAAAGAAAATGCCGGTAAAGATGAACACTTCTGGTCCAATACACTTGATAATCAGGCCAGGAGATCTTGGGCTGGATTTACATTTGAGCAGTTGTGTAAGGACCATATAAGACAGATTAAGCAGAAGATTGGAATTTTGGGTGTTCTTTCAAATGTTTCTACTTGGTTTGTTCAGGCTGATGAAGAAAATGAAGGTGCACAGATTGATATGCTCATAGACCGACGAGACCGTGTTATCAATATCTGCGAGATGAAATTTGTTAATGATGAATATGTGATTGATAAAGACTATGACCAGGATATTCGCCGAAAGATTTCAAGATTCCAAAGCGCAACTGGAACAAAAAAAGCTATTCAATTGACTTTTGTAACCACGTATGGTGTTAAATTGAACATGTACAGTCAGAGGATTTCCAGTCAGGTTTTGCTAGATGATCTGTTTGTAAATGTATAGTGTAGAAAATCTTCTATTCATATCAACCATGCTGATAATCGGAATCGGTGCATACGGAAACCACATGGAATCAAGAATTTCGTCCGAGTATTCTGTTTTGAGAACAACTCCCATATAGGTGATGTGATGCTACAAATTTTGAAGAAACTGCACTTTTTTGCTTTAAAAAAGTTGAAGAAACTGCACTTTTTGAATAGAATAAACTTGAAGGAATGACACTAAATGGATAAGTTTAAAAGAAAGGTGCTTGATTTATTAAAAGACTGGAAAGACAATTATGCACCAAAATATGCAGCTCTTTTGGAAGGTGCTCGCCGTGTAGGAAAATCTACCATAGCTGAAGAGTTTGCAAAACAGAATTATCGCTCTTATATAAAAATTGATTTTGCAAATATTGATGACGATTTACTGTCTGCATTTAAGGATATTACAAAACTAGATGTTTTCTTTTTAAGGTTGCAGACAATAACAGGAATAAATCTTTATCCACGTGAGTCAGTTATTATTCTTGATGAAATACAGCTTAATCCAAAAGCACGCCAGGCGATCAAATATCTTGTTGCAGATGGAAGATATGATTACATAGAAACAGGCTCGCTTATCAGTATCAAAAAGAATGTAAAAAACATAGTCATTCCTTCAGAAGAGTACAAGATTCCCGTTTACCCGATGGATTATGAAGAGTTTATGTGGGCTATTGGAAATAATACCTATGATGTTTTGCGGCAGCTGTACAAATCAAATGTTCCTGCAGGAAATGGTACAAACCGTAGTCTGATGAGAGACTTTCGTATTTATATGGCTGTTGGAGGAATGCCGCAGGCAGTTCAGGCTTATGTAGATGGAAAAAACTTTTCTTTTATAGATAAAGTAAAGCGTGAAATTATAGATTTATATATTGATGACTTTAAAAAAATTGATGAATCTGGATTGATTGGAATGATGTATAAATCTATTCCAAGTCAGCTGGCAACACAAAAAAGAAGATATGTGATTTCTGCTGCAACTAAAAAGCGAAAAACTAAAAAGGATATAGAACGACTTTCTGACTTACTGGATTCAAAAACCGTTATTCCTTGTTATAACACAACAGATCCAAATACAACACTTTCGCAAACACAGGATAATGACACATTTAAATTATATCTTTCTGATGTTGGCCTTTTTACAACAATGATTTTTGAATCGACACCTGAAACAGGAGATACTATTTACAACAGGCTTTTAAGTGATAAACTTCCTGCAGATTTAGGATACCTTTATGAAAATATGGCAGCACAGATAATTGCTTCCACAAACAGGACGCCTTATTATCATACGTGGGAAAAGAAAGGAAGTACGCATTATTATGAAGTGGATTTTCTTCTGCAGGCAGGTGCTAAGATAATTCCAGTAGAAGTGAAATCTGCTTCTAATAAAAATCATGAATCAATTGATGCTTTCTGTGCCAAGTATTCAAACCGTATTGGAAGACCTCTGCTTATTTCTCAAAAGGATGTGGGGAATGAAGGTCAGCTTATGTTGAAGCCTGTTTATATGCTGCCTTTTGTGCTGGAGGACTTATAAAAGGCGAAAGCCCCAACCACGCATAGAGTAATACTATATAAAATAGAATAATGGGGGGGGTAGGAGGAGCGCCTATCCCCCCATTTAGTTTTTATTGCATCAATGATTTGAACATCTGCTTAATGTCTTCGACAGTGACATCTCTTGGATTGCCTGGTGTACAGGCATCCTTTTTGGCATCTGCTGAAAGAGCGTCCAGATCACTCTCTGGGATTACTCCCTTAAGGCTTAATTTGATACCTACATCAGTTGCAAGCTGTTTAACTGCATCAATAGCAGCCTTACGGTATTCTGCCTGGCTCATTGAGTCGACATTTTTAACACCCATAACGCGGGCAATTTCGCGGTATTTTTCGCCAGTATAGTCGGCATTGTATTCCATTACTGTTGGCAGCAAGGTTGCACATGCTACACCGTGGGGCATATCATAGTAAGCACTTAAGGTATGTGCCATTGAATGATCTACGCCAAGACCTACGTTTGAAAAGCCCATTCCGGCAATGTACTGAGCAAGAGCCATGTCTTCGCGACCTTTAGCTTCACCGTTTACTGAAGAACGAAGTGCACGGCCAATAATTTCGATAGCCTTTAAGTGCATCATGTCGGTCATTTCCCATGCACCTTTTGTAATGTATCCTTCGATTGCATGTGTCAGGGCATCCATACCGGTTGAAGCACAAAGTCCTTTTGGCATGCTCATCATCATATCTGAGTCGACGAATGCAATAATTGGAATGTCGTGAACGTCTACACAGACAAATTTTCTTTTCTTTTCTGGGTCTGTTATTACGTAGTTAATGGTAACTTCTGCTGCTGTACCTGATGTTGTTGGTACTGCTAAAATAGGAGCACATGGATTTTTAGTCGGTGCCACTCCTTCAAGGCTGCGTACATCTGCAAACTCTGGGTTTGTAATAATAATGCCAACAGCTTTTGCTGTGTCCATTGAAGAGCCACCACCTATTGCAATGATGTAGTCTGCTTTTGCCTTTTTGTAAGCTTCTACACCATTTTTTACACTTGCAATTGGTGGATTAGGCTTAATGTCTGAATATACTTCGTAAGCAAGTCCTGCTTTGTCAAGTAAATCAGTAACTTTTGCTGTTACGCCGAATTTGACTAAATCTGGATCAGAGCATACAAATGCTTTTTTCCATCCGTGAGATTTCACTTCGTTTACGATTTCGTTGATTGCACCTTTTCCGTGGTAGGAAGTCTGGTTTAATGTAATTCTGTTTGCCATTATGGGTTCTCCTTGTATTTAAATTGTTTTGCCTACACATTTAGGATAAAGGGGTTTGGTGGTTTTACAAGTGACAAATCATGACTTGTGTCACTTAAAGTGACATATGGGGTAATGTGTAACGTTTTATACAGGGAATTTCTTGCTGGCGAATAAAGGTTATCGGAGTACAGGCAGTAGAATTTGTGCCAGTTTAGGAGGCAGGGAATCAATTAAATCATCCGCCATTGTTTCTGAAGATTTTTCCATTCCGTTTACAGCCCATTCTACGGTCATGGTAATTGATCCGTGGCAGTACAGTTCAAGGATAAAACGGAGATTTTCGGGTAATGGCCGTTGCAATTGTTTTTCTATTATTTCGGTATAAAATTTGAGGATAAACTCATAGTCGTGCTGTTCGATAGAGTTATAATCTTTTGAGCGGAATGCCTGCATAAAAAAGTTTTTTTCGTTGCGGATAAAGTTGAATTTTAAAATGAGACCATCGCGTAAGGTGAGGCTTACGCCCATCTTGTAAAAACACTGTTGTGCAAGGCTGTCAAAGCACCAATTTACCAGATCATATTTATCGCGGAAGTGGCGGTAAAAAGTTTGTCGTGTAAGTCCTGCTTCTTTTACAATATCTGTTACGGTAAGTTTTTCGAGTGGAGTGTTTACCATGAGTTTTTTTATGGTTTCACTCAATAACAGCTTTGTTTGGTCATTTTGTTTTATCATATCCGCTTTTCCAAAAGTATGTTTGCGATAGTAACGGCATACAGTTTTTTACTTATAGGTGATACTTATGATTTTATGCGAAGATAGTGTTTTAGACAAGAAATTCTTTTTGTCAGTTTAGAACAGAGTCAGCCTACATGCTTTGTGTGATACTCAATTGTATACTGTTGTGCTTGTGTACTATTTTGTTTTTAACTGGTATACTCATAGTATGAAAGATTTGCATAATATTAAAATTGCATATATTGGCGGTGGCTCAAAGCAGTGGGCGAGGGTGTTTATGAACGATTTAGCTCTTACCTCTGATATCAGTGGGTCTATCTCGTTATATGATATAGATAAAGAAACTGCGGAACGTAATAGAAAAATAGGTGATCGCATCAATGCGCAAAAAGAAGCGGTTTCAAAATGGCAGTATAGTGTTGCCGATACCTTGGATGAGTCGTTGCAAAATGCTGATTTTGTTGTTATTTCGATTTTACCAGGAACATTTGAAGAGATGCGTAGTGATGTCCATGCTCCAGAGCAGTATGGTATTTATCAATCGGTTGGTGATACTGCTGGTCCTGGTGGCGTACTGCGTGCTATGCGTACTGTTCCTGCGTATGAACTGTTTGCACGTAAAATAAAAGAGATCTGTCCAAATGCCTGGGTTATTAATTTTACCAACCCAATGAGCATTTGTGTCAAAACATTGTATGACGTATTCCCTGAAATAAAGGCGTTTGGCTGCTGTCATGAGGTATTCCATACTCAAAAACTGCTCTGTTGTGTTGTAAAAGAAATACTGGGATTGCCACAGCCTGATAGAACTCAGATTTATACCGATGTATCGGGTGTTAATCATTTTACCTGGTTTACCAGTGCCCGATATGGCTCAATTGATCTTATGGCTTTGCTGCCGGAATTTATCAAGCGTTATTTTACCAGCGGCTACTACGAAAACGGTCCGGCAGACCAGTATAAAACTGATATGTTTGCCTATGCCAATCGTGTTAAAATGGATATGTATCAACGGTATGGGGCTCTGGGGGCTGCTGGTGATCGCCATTTAGTTGAGTTTATGAACAATACATGGTATTTGAAGGATCCGCAGACTGTTGAGTATTGGAAGTATCGTCTCACGACTGTTGATTTTAGAATTGCACAGCAGAAAGAGCGTGTCGAAGAAACTATTGCCCTGGCTGAGGGGGCAAAGCCGGTAAAGGTTGAAAAATCAAGTGAAGAGGCTGTAGAGCTTATGAAGGCTATTCTTGGTTTGGAGACTCGCGTTTCAAATGTCAATTTGCCTAATTATGGACAGATGCCGGGGTATCCGATGGGAGCAATTGTTGAGACTAATTGTGTCTTTTCTAATGATTGTGTTAAGCCTGTTGTTGCATCTCCTCTGCCAGATGGAGCAAAGTCTTTGGTTATGCGTGCCTTGCTTAATATCGAGACCTTGTATGAGGGTATTAAAAAGCGCAATGGTGATATACTGTTCCAGGCGTTTGTTAATCAGCCTCTTTGTTCGACGTTGACTTTGACTGATGCCAAAAAGTTGTTTAATACTATGGTAGAAAATACAGCTTCTTATTTACCAGATGATTTAAAAGTGAAACTTTTATAAGGGGATTTTTATGACGTATACAGAAGTTCTTACTAAGGCCAGAACGGTTATTGGTGACAATTGCAAGGCTTGCCCTGTTTGTAATGGTATTGCCTGCAAAAACATCATTCCTGGTCCAGGTGCAAAAGGTTCAGGTACTGTTGCTATTAACAATTATGCAGCATGGCAAAAGATTACGCTTAATATGGACACGATTTATGAAAATGGCAAAATCGACACGTCTATTGACTTTTTTGGCAAGCATTTTGCACTGCCTGTTTTTGCCGGTCCTGTTGGAGCAGTAAGCAATCATTACAGTGATGCGTATGATGATCTGTCATATAATAACACGCTTGTAAAGGCTTGTGCAGCAAATGGTATTGTCGGCTTTACCGGTGACGGTATTAATGCTAAGGTTATGGAAGGTGCTGCAAAGTCTATTGCGGCTAACAATGGTGTCGGTATCCCGACAATTAAGCCATGGAATCTTGAAACCATTAAGCAAAAAATGGAGTTGGTGCGCACTGGTAATCCATTTGCAATGGCTATGGATATTGATGGTGCGGGGCTGCCGTTCTTAAAAAACATGAATCCTCCTGCTGGCAGTAAATCTGTTGCAGAGCTTGCTGAAATTATAAAAATGGCTGGGGTTCCTTTTATCATCAAGGGTGTTATGACGGTAAAAGGTGCGCTTAAGGCATTAGAGGCAGGTGCCAGTGCTATAGTAGTATCAAATCATGGTGGCCGTGTTTTGGATTCTTGTGCTCCTACTGCAGAGGTCTTGCCAGATATCGTAAAAGCGGTAAAAGGAAAGATGAAAATTATCGTTGATGGTGGTATCCGTACAGGAATTGATGTGTTTAAGGCGATTGCTTTGGGTGCTGATGCTGTTATTATTGCACGTCCTTTTGTCACGGCTGTCTATGGTGGTGGTGAAGAGGGTGTTAAAGTATATATCGAAAAGTTAAAGGCTGAGCTTGAAGATACAATGGCAATGACTGGCGCTCTCAAAATTAGTGATATTACCAGTGAGATGATTAGATACTAGGTATATATCTTTATGTTTGATAAGGGGCTTCAGCATGTAGATACTGGAGCCCTTTTTGCTGATGGGGCACTATTTAAAATTCTTATAAGGCGTTAAAAATGAATAAGCATAAAAAGAGTTTTTTCTTTGGTATTTTTATAGCTATTTTAGCAAATTCTGTTTTTGCTCAATCAGAAAAAATGGCATTTTCAATTTACGGCTCAGATTTTCTGGTCAGTATTCCTTTACCAGAGTATTGGACTGTTGATATGGATGCTGCATACCAAAATAATTTAAATGGCTTTTTTTATATTGCAGAAAAAGGAATTGATGAAACACCAGTATATATATTTCTCAGTTTATTTGAGAAAAAAGAGGATAAAACGTTCTCAGATTTTATTCAATACAGGACAACATCTTTTGAAAACGAGCAGCCAAATTATTCTATTAGAAAAGTTGGTAGCGAATCATTCAAATGTGCCGTAAATAGCTGGAATGTAGAAATTTATGATCTTAAAGTAAAATCAGGTCATGGTCATTATCAAATAGTTGTATATATGGAATGTGAAAATAAATATTACATAGAAATATATATTGATTGTTACGAAGATGATTATAAAGATAATGATATATATATTCAGGATTTTGTTGAATGCTTTCATGAAATCGATTATTTGAATATTCAACTTCAGGAGTAATAAAATACTGGGCTACAAAAAAATGAAAAGAACTGCTTGATATGCTGAGTGCATCGTTTAAAAAGTGTGATGCACTCATTGCAGAATTGAGAAATGGGCTCAAATAAGCCGTGTTTGAGCTGCGAAACCGCCTTTTTATTTTACGTCGTCGACAAAATCTTCACGTGCGGGATTAAAGATGTCGAGCAATTTTCCAGCTTCAAGGCATACACAGCCATGTTCTACACCGTTCATCTTGAGCATGGTATCACCTGCATTGACAATCTTTTTTACACCATCAATCGTAAACTCAAATGAACCGCTGACAATGTAGGTGATTTGTGTATGAGGATGATGATGCAATGCTCCGACAGCGCCTTTTTCAAAGGTGTTTTCGACACACATTAAATCCTTACTGTAGGCAAGAACTCGTCTTGTTACACCATTGCCAGCTTTTTCTGCTTTTGCTTCTTTGTAAAATACCCAACGATCATTAATCATATACTGTTCTCCTTTTGCAGTTTTGTACTAGTTTATACTAATTTGATAATAACATGGCAAAGCGGTCTGCTGTTGACATGGTTTCTTCTTCAAAATACGAAGGATATTGTGAAACCAAATCGCGTATTTGAGACTCAAGCTGATGTAAATGAGCACTGAGCAAAGAACGAGAGGCGGTGACATCTTTTTGTTTGATTGCCTCTATAATGTGTGTGTGCTGTTGAATCGTAGATTCGGTAATTTCTGGGGTAACCATGGAAAGTACACGGATACGTGTGTAGTGTGTACTGATGTTCATGATGGTTTGCCAACTCATTGGTTGTCTTCCGATGGTAAAGAGCAATTCATGAAAATCGTTGTCTAACGAAATTAAATCTAATTGATTTGCCTGGCTGGCTATATTTTTTTGTTTTTCAATGACAGTATAAAATGACTCGATGTCATTAGGCTTACAGTGTTTGATGGTTTTTTCGATGATTGCACATTCAAGACTCTCTCGGATAAAACGCTCTTGTCGTACCCTTTGTACATCAATCTTGGAAATAACTGTTTCTTTTTGCGGGTACATTTCAACGAGCCCGTCTCTTTGTAGTCGTATAAATGCTTCGCGTACCGGTGTACGGCTTACTTGTAACTTAGTTGCTATTTCCTGCGTACTTATGACGGTTCCGGGTTTTAATGAAATGGTAAGAATACTCGTCTTTAAGGCAGTATAGACCGCGTTTTGTACACTGGAGTCGCTATTTTGATTTTGTACTGTCATATTGTTAGTTTACCGAAAGAGTCTGGGGTATACAATATACCCCAGTTTTGTGATTATTTAATTGCTCCAAATATAAGGTTTGGTAACCACAGACTTATCTGTGGGAAGAAAATCAGCAGGAGAACAACCAGTATGACTGCAAAGAAGAAGGGGAATGCAGCTTTTGTTGTTTCTTCTGGAGAACATCCCATGATAGAAGATGTGGTGTATAAGGCTGTTCCTACAGGTGGTGTATTAATGCCTGATGTCGTTACGGTCATCATGATAACACCAAAGTGTACTGGATCTATGCCAAGTGATTTTACAACAGGCAAGAGTATTGGTGTCATCAGAAGTGTTATGACGGTTGTTTCCATAAACATTCCCATGACGAGCAACATCAAAATGATGATGAATAACATTACCTGTGGATTTTTGGTAACTCCCAGCAGACCGGCAGCCATTGCCTGTGGAACGCTGTCATATACAATACCATAGCCAAAAATGCCGCTCAAAGCAAGGATAAGCGTTACGATAGCGATATCTTTGGTACTGTCTTTGAGTGTTTTTACCAGAACTGCAAAAGACATTTCTCTATAAATGACGGTTCCGACAAAAACTGCATAAATAGCAGCAAATGCACCAGATTCTGATGGAGTCATGATACCAAAACGGATAAAAACGATGAGCATGATTGGGAAAAGCAATGCCCAGATACCATCACGTAAGGCTTCTATTACTTCTTTGAATGAAGCAGGCTTTTCTCTGTCTGGCAGATAGTTTCGCTTATGAGCAGTAATCGAAGTTGCTGTCATGAGGAATACCATCATGAGAAGGCCTGGTAGCATACCTGCTGCAAAAAGACGTCCGATTGATACTTCACCGATTGATCCGTAAATGATAAATCCCATAGATGGAGGTATGGTACAAACAATCATGGAAGACCATGCATTGATAGCTGCTGACCAGCCTCTGTCATATCCTCGTTTTGTCATTTCTGGTCCTAAAACGCGAGCTTCCATAGCTGCATCAGCGTTTGCTGAACCAGAAACACCACCCATGAGTGTTGAAAGAACACAGGATACTTGTCCGATGTTTCCATACATATGGCCAGTCAAAACATCAGCCAATTTGATGAGTCGCTTGGTGATGCCTGTATTGTTCATCAGGTTGCCTGCAAAGATAAATAGAGGAATTGCAAGCATAGTGAATGACTGTGTTGTTGAAAGTGCTTTTTGAACAACAATAGTAAACGGGAGTCCAGGAGTGACTAAAAAGAAACTAAAACCAGATATACCGATGGCAAAAGCAACAGGCATACCCAGTAGCAATAATACCAAAAATACAATGACGGCAATACCCATTCCGGTCATTCCTGTACCTCCTTGGTGCGATTCCATGCTGACAGCGGTGTATGTACAAGTTGATTAATTTTTATGCCTGATGAGATAGCCATAAGAAAGCAGCCGACTGGAACACAGAGTGTACACCAGCTGTAACTTATAGGAAGTACTTGAAACATACGTTTTGTATTTTCTAATGAAAGTTTTATTCCAAATACGGTGAGTATACAACAGAAAATAATTATCATAGTAAAAAAGATAATGGACATTACTTTTTGTACGCGAGGGGGAAATTTATCCGCTAATATTTCAACTCCGATAAGTTTTGTGTTTCGGACAGCAATGTCCCCTCCTAAGAAAACTTCCCATGCAAATAGCAGGACAGAAAAGTCGACCGCCCAGTTCAAAGGATGTTTGATTGTTCGTGCAATAGCGGATAAAAAAACAAGAACCGTTATGGCAATAAGAAATAAATTGGTGATAACTTCTTCAAACTGTGTAACTTTTTTATACAGTTGTTTTATGAAATTCATATGTGATTAGAGCCCCCTTCTAAGAAAAAAAAGGACAAGGGTGTAATGAAAATCTTCCATTAAAATCCTTATCCTTTTTTCAATCGGCAAACGATTGTGTCATGCACACTTAAAGCATGCATGACGAGATATGGTACAGCCGGTTAGTTTTTACCGATTTCTTTATAAATCTGTTTGCGCAGTTCTGCAAAACCAAGTTTGTCATAGGCTGCATCTGCTGCTTTTTTGAAAGGTTCCTTGTCAACGTTAACAATAGTGATGCCCTGTTTTACCAATTCTGCTTCGAGTTCTGCAGATTTTGCTTCTACGATACGAGCATTCTTTTCACCCTCTGCCTGTGTTTCGGTAACGAGCAACTTTTGCAAGTCTTCTGGGAGAGTCTTAAACCATTTTTCACCGACAATCAAACCGTTGATAAGCTGGAAGTGCTCTGTTTTGTCCAAGTATTTAACAACTTCGTATAAGCGAGCAGGAACAGCTGATGTTAACTGTACTTCACAACCATCCAAAGCTTTTGACTGGATACCACTGTAGGTATCATTCCATGGCATAGCGATTGGAGTAGCACCTAATGCACTGACACTTTCTGCCCAAGCAGGAGCACCTGGAGTTCTGATTCTCAAACCTTTCAAATCAGCTGGTGCGTTTACTGGCTTGTGTGTGTAGAAAGAGCGTGAGCCATCATACCAGTTAAAAGAAAGAACACGGATGTCATTCTTTGAAGCAAGTTCATCAACCCATTTGGCAAATGTATTGCCCTGTGTTACTTTGAGTACATCATCATAGGTATCTGCAAAGTAAGCCATACCGATAATACCGATATCTTTTACGTAGTTACCCATGCGGCCACCGTCAGTAAGAACAGCAACGTTTACACCCTGAATAGCCTGTTCGATAACATCTTCATCATTGCCAAGCTGTGCAGATGGATATACCTGAATCTGAAGACGGCCACCTGATTTTGTTTTTACATTTTCAGCCAGTTCCTTAAAACCCTGTACCATGACAGATGTTTCGTTTAACTGTGTTGATAGTTTTAAAGTGTAGGTTTTTGATCCAGCGTTTTTGTCTGAACCACCAGCAGCAAAAATTGTTGCAGTGCCAAGTAAAGCACATGCTAATGTAGTAAGAATTTTTTTCATACTGTCTCCTCTTTTATTCAGTAACTAATATGTTAGCATGTTTTATGGGATTGTCAATCACTTTTTAGATTATATTTTTATTTATTTTAATTTGTTATTATATAAGGTATTATAAAAACGCTGAAAATAAGGGGTGTAGTAATTTAACAAAAAAAATATGTTTTTTTTTATAAAATTCCATCTTGACTCCATTTATAAGCGGTACTAACATGTTAGTATTCGAGACAAAAGGAGAATCAGGAGGATTCCTATGAAAATGACCATGAGATGGTACGGTAGCAAATATGATACCGTAACCCTTAACCAGATACGCCAAGTTTGCTATGTCAAAGGTATTATTTCTACTTTGTACAATAAGCTCCCGGGACAGGTTTGGGAATATGATGAAATAAAAGCCCTAAAAGATGAAATTGAAGCTGAAGATATGACACTTGATGGTATTGAAAGTGTCAACGTAAGCGATGCAATAAAGACAGGCGGTGCTGATCGTGATAAGGATATCGATGCATATATCAAGTCATTGGAAAATTTGGGCAAAAATGATGTGCATATGGTATGTTACAATTTTATGCCAGTTTTTGACTGGACTCGTACAGAACTTGCACGTCGTCGTCCAGATGGCTCAACCGTAATGGCATATAGTCAGAAAGCAATTGATAAGATCAATCCTGATAAGATGTTTGAGTCTATTGTTGGTGATATGAATGGAACTGTCATGCCTGGTTGGGAACCTGAGCGTATGGCAAAAATAAAAGAGCTTTTTGAGATGTATAAAGACATTGATGAAGAAAAGCTTTTTGCTAACCTCAAATACTTCCTTGAAGCTATTATGCCGGTCTGTGATAAGTATGATATTAACATGGCAATTCATCCTGATGATCCAGCTTGGAGCGTATTTGGATTGCCACGTATTATAACCAGTTTGAAAAATTTCCAGCGCATGATGAAAATGGTAGATAACCCTCATAACGGTGTTACATTGTGTTCTGGTTCTTATGGTACAAATCCTGACAATGATTTACCGGCAACTATCCGTGCATTGAAAGGTCGCATCCACTTTGCTCATGTCCGCAACCTGAAGTTTAATGATGGTAAAAAGGACTTTGAGGAAGCAACTCATTTGAGCTCAGATGGTTCATTTGATATGTATGAGATCGTAAAGGCTTTGTATGAGATTGGATTTGAAGGTCCTATCCGCCCAGATCACGGTAGAATGTTGTGGGGCGAAAAAGCTATGCCTGGCTACGGTTTGTATGATCGCGCATTGGGTGCTGCATATATCTGTGGTTTGTGGGAAGCTGTAGAAAAAGCTGCTGAGAGAGGAGCATCAAAATGAAACTGACATTAGAAGGAATTAAAAATACAAAAGAATGGAATGATAAGGGAATTACCTTACCATCATATGATATCGAAAAGGTAGCAAAGTGTACAAAAGACAATCCAGTATGGGTACATTTTGGTGTTGGTAATATTTTCCGTATGTTTATTGGTGGGCTTGCTGATACTTTGCTTGAAAAAGGCCTGACAGACAAGGGTATTACTTGTGTTGAAAGTTTTGACTTTGATGTCGCAGACATGATTTACAAGCCATATAACAATCTGGTACTTGGCGTTACTTTGAATGCTGACGGCAGTACCGCAAAGCATGTTATTGGTTCTTTGTCAGAAATTGTCAAAGCTGATTCATCTCAGGCTGATGAATGGAGCAGACTGGAGAAGATTTTTGAAAATCCTGGCTTGCAGATGGTCTCATTCACTATTACAGAAAAAGGCTATGCTTTAAAGGGTGCTGACGGTTCATACTTCCCATTCATTCTTAAAGATTTGGAAGCTGGTCCACAAAAGCCGGGCTGTGCTATGACCGCAGTTACTGCTTTGTTGTTGCACCGCTTTAATACTAATAAGGCTCCTATTGCTGTTGTCAGCATGGACAACTGCTCTCATAATGGCGAAAAACTCAAGGCTTCTATTACTACTGTCGCTGCAGAGTGGCATGCTCGTGGCTTTGTTGATGATGCATTTGTTGAATATGTTAATGATGAGTCTCGTGTTTCTTTCCCATGGAGTATGATTGATAAGATAACTCCTCGCCCAGCAGCTTCTGTTTGTGAAGAATTAAAAAAACTGGGTGTAGAAGACATGGATCCAGTTGTTACTTCTCGTCGTACTTATATTGCTCCATTTGTTAATGCTGAAGGTCCACAGTATCTTGTTATTGAGGATACTTTCCCAAATGGTCGTCCTCCTCTTGAAAAGGCTGGTGTTTACTTTACAGACCGTGAGACTGTTAACAAGGTTGAGCGCATGAAGGTAACGACCTGTCTTAATCCATTGCACACTGCTTTGGCTGTCTATGGTTGTGTATTGGGATATACATTGATTGCTGATGAGATGAAAGATGCTGATTTGAACAAATTGGTACATCAGATTGGACCGGTAGAAGGTATGCCAGTTGTAACTGATCCAGGAATTATCTCTCCAAAGGCATTTGTTGATGAGGTTATTAATGTACGTATTCCTAATCCATTTATGCCAGATACACCACAGCGTATTGCAACCGATACTTCTCAGAAAGTCGGTATCCGTTATGGTGAGACTATAAAGTCTTATGTACAAAAATATGGTGATGCAAAGAAGCTTAAGGCAATTCCATTGGCTATTGCAGGCTGGTGCCGCTATATCCTGGGTGTTGATGATAATAACAAGCCATTTGAGCTTTCTTCTGATCCAATGCTCGAAGAATTGCAGCAGATGGTTAAGGGAATTGTAGTTGGTAAGCCAGAGACCTATACCGGTCAGCTTAAGCCATTGCTTTCAAATGCCGCAATCTTTGGTATTGATTTGTATAAGGCAGGTATTGGAGATACAGTAGAGGCTTTGTTTAAACAGTTGATTGCTGGCCCTGGTGCTGTACGTTCTACATTGCATTCTTGCATACAGTAAAAAAAGACGGCTTTGTAATATTTCATGACGGAATCGTATCTTGCACATCTTATTTTTAGTGTTTAATATAGGAAATGTAACAAGATACTAAATTGGGGTTGTAGTGTATATGCATATTTCTGCATGTATACTACAATCCTGTTAAGTCCTGATAAATAAGGAGTTAGGATAATGAATTCATTTAATGAGCGTATTTCAAAAATTGGTATCGTTCCTGTTATCAAATTGAATAATCCGGAACGTGATGCTGCTCCGCTTGCAAAAGCTCTGTGTGATGGTGATGTTCCTGTTGCTGAAGTTACTTTCCGTGCAGCAGGTGCTGATAAGGCTATCAGCCTTATGAGAAAAGCTCAGCCTGATATGATCATTGGTGCTGGTACTGTTACTACTACAGCACATATTGATGCTACTATTGCAGCTGGTGGTCAGTTTATCGTAACACCAGGATTTGATCCTGAATTGGTTGCTTATGCACAGAAGAAAAATATACCAATTTTCCCTGGATGTACAACAGCTTCTGATTATCATGCAGCACTCAAGTTTGGCTTGGAATTGATTAAGTTTTTCCCAGCTGAACAGTCTGGCGGTTTGGCAAAAATCAAGGCTTTGAGCGCTCCATTCCCACAGTTTAAAGTAATGCCTACTGGTGGTATTTCATTAAAAAATCTTGGTGAATATCTGAAGGCTCCTGTTATTGCTGCTTGTGGTGGTTCATTTATGGTAACAGCTGACTTGATTGATAATCAGAAATGGGATGAAATTACAGCTTTGTGTAAACAGGCAAGAGCAATTGTAGAGGAGAGTCGTGCAAAATGAGTAAAGTAGTTACATTTGGTGAAATAATGCTTCGTCTGGCACCTAACGGTTATTATCGTTTTTTTCAGGATGACCAGTTACAGGCAACTTTTGGTGGTGGAGAAGCTAACGTAGCAGTTTCTCTTGCAAACTATGGTGTTGATGCAGCATTTGTTACAAAACTTCCAAAACATGCTATTGGCCAGGGGGCTATTAATTCACTTCGCATTCTTGGTGTTGATACATCAAAGATTGTTCGTGGTGGTGACCGTGTAGGTATCTACTTCCTTGAAAAGGGTGCTTCACAGCGTGGTTCTGTATGTATTTATGACCGTGCTCACTCAGCAATTCAGGAAGCACAGCCAAGTGACTTTGATTGGGACAAGATTTTTGAAGGAGCTGAATGGTTCCACTTTACAGGTATTACTCCTGCTTTGGGCCCAAATGTAGTAGAAATCTGTAAGCAGGCATGTCAGGCTGCTAAAAAGCATGGTTTGACTGTTTCTTGTGATTTGAACTATCGTGGTAAGCTTTGGACTCGTGAACAGGCTCGTGAAGCAATGACAGAATTGTGCAAATATGTCGATGTATGTATTTCTAATGAAGAAGATGCAAAAGATGTATTTGGTATCGAAGCTGAAAATACTGATATTTATGGTGGTAAGCTTAATAAGGAAGGCTATAAGTCTGTTGCAAAACAGCTTGCTGACAAATTTGGCTTTAAGAAAGTTGCAATTACCCTTCGTACTTCTATTTCTGCTAGTGATAATGACTGGGCTGGTATGTTGTATGATGGTAAAGACTACTGCTTCTCAAAAGAATATCACTTGCGCATTGTAGACCGTGTTGGTGGTGGTGATAGCTTTGGTGGTGGTTTGATTTATGCTTTGCTCAATGGTAAGTCTACTCAGGAAGCTGTAGAGTTTGCTGTTGCTGCTTCTGCTCTCAAACATACTATTGAAGGTGATTATAACCGCGTAACATTGCAGGAAGTTGAAAAACTTGCTGGTGGAGACGGTTCTGGTCGTGTTCAGCGCTAACTGTTTTGCTCACTACGTATAGTATAGACAGTAGGATGTTATAGACATAGAAAAGATCACATGAGAATTATTTCTTGTGTGGTCTTTTTTTTTTGACTCTTTGGTTACTGTATCGTGTATAATAGAATGCGTATGAAAGAAAAGTATATTCCTGGATTTAGAAGTATCCTGCTCTCTTTTAGTCTGTCCATGCTTGGCGTGATAGTTTTTATCTGTTTTATCCTTTTTGCCCGTTTGTATATTGTTATTGGCGATATGGAAGAGCGGATGCAGCAGTATATCTATCTTAATCAGTTGTCTGAGGATTTGGAAAAAAGTAAAGCATCGTTTATTCAGTATTTTTCTTCATTTGAAGCAGGAGATGAGCAAAAGATGCAAAGTGCAAAGACGCTTGTGGCTATGCATCGGTATCAAGCGTTACGTATTGCTCATTTATTGCAATCTGATTACGACGCTAGTCCTCAAAAATATTTTTTAAATCGTGGTATTGTAAATGGACTCAATTATATAACGGGTGTTTTGCTTAACTGGGATGAAACCACTCCTGAACTGACAACTGCAACCTATAATTTGTATTATCGGGTTTTGCGAGTTTTTGACTATTTAAGTTTGTATACTAATTCCCGGTATTTGTCTGCGGCAGTGGCAAGTGATGCTGATGCGTCTATACAAAATATGAAGACAATTAGGACTCTTCGTATTGTTTCACTTATTTTGTTTGTGGTAATAGTCTGTTGTAGTGTTGTTGGAGCGCTTGCTATTACCAAGCGGCTAACAAATCATGTAAGTATGATGCTTTCTAGTGCTGATGCTATTACACGTGGCGATTTTATGAAGCGGGACTTGGAATTAACGGGTCCGCGAGAATTTGTGCATCTAAAGGATAAGATTAATCATATGAAGCACAGTCTTAATGAACGCATTACGCTTGAACATAAGTTACATACACAGGCTCTGGAGCATGAAAAAATTACTAAACAGCTTGAAACCGCTCGTTATTTATCATTACAGGCTCAGATACATCCTCATTTTTTATTTAATACTTTGAATGTTATTTCGCATACGGCATTGTTTGAACATGCAGAAAAAACGGTCCGTCTTATTAATAGTCTTGCCGCTATTTTTAGATACCGACTGGAGTTTAAAGATAGTGTTTCGATCACTGATGAGTTATCATTTACACAGCAATATTTGGAGATACAAAAAGCTCGTTTTGGTGATCGGTTATCTTATGATATTCAGTGTGATGAGGAATTGGACTCGATTATGATTCCTCCTTTTGTTATACAGCCATTTGTCGAAAATGCTGTTAAGCATGGTATTGAGCCAAAAGAAGATGGGGGATTAATTACTGTTTGTGCTAATAAGGTATCAGATTCTGTTATTGAGCTATTGATAGAAGATGATGGTGTTGGGGTTCCTGAAGATTTTACCGTATCATTTATAGAAGCATCGGGGAGACAACATATTGGTATAACTAATGTTATCAGTCGTCTTACGATGTATTTTGGAAAAGATTTATCTGTTTATATCAAGCGAAAATCTGTGGAAGGTGGTACAATTGTCGTAATTACCATTCCATATAAAAAATAGGGTATTAAAAATGTATGTATTACTTGCTGATGATGAACAATTGGAATGTGATGCTTTGGAACTGCTTATTAAGGGGTTGGGGTATAATGTAAACATTTTGAAGGCTAAGAATGGCAAGGAAGCTGTTGCTCTTGCAAAAGAATATCATCCTCAGATTGTGCTTCTTGATATTCAAATGCCAGTATTATCAGGACTTGATGCAGCCGAGCAAATTAGAGAACTTTTGCCATTGGCAGTGATTGTGTTTATTACAGCGTGGGGTAGGTTTGATTTTGCCCAACGGGCAATCCGTGTTGGTGCTGTTGACTATTTGGTAAAACCTATCGATAAACAAAAAGTACGCAAAGTATTTGATATGTGCATGGCTTTGGTATCAAAAGGGGAAAAGGTTGAAAATGAACCTGGAATTTATGCTGATAGTCAATTGTATCAACGGTTGGTTGCTTTGCAACAGTGCATTTTGGATGGTGATGATACTCACTCATTGGAAAAACTGAGTGTTTTATTACAGTTTGTTGATCAACAGTATACGACTCCCGATGATGCCGGTAAAATTCTCTATGATTTGTATGGTGTCTTGTGTTATGACATTGCAAAGTCGGTCGCTTTTATAAAGCAGGATAAACCGTCAGTAAAAAGTGTTACTGAGGTGGAGTCTTGTTTTGTGGCTTTTATCCATGCAGCGTGTGCTGCAGTACGCGAGGATAAAAAAGATAAGTATAATCGAGTCTTTGTGCTTATTCGTCAATATATTGATGGTCATTTTGCTGAGCAATTATCTGCAAATATGGTTGCAGAGCAGTTTGATTTGCAATCTGTGTATTTTTCGCGTTTGTTTTCTAAGTATTGTGATATGACGTTTGTTGAGTATCTGACAAAAATACGTATGGAACATGCAAAAGAGGCAGTGCTTGCTGGCAAGTTGATTAAAAATGTAGCGGTCAGCTGTGGGTACAATGATACTAATTATTTTTCAAAAGTGTTTCATAAATATTATGGAATGAGTCCTCTCGAGTTTCAGATACAGAATAAAAAATAAAATTTTCTCATATTTTTAAAAAAAATCTTGCTTTGCAAGGTGTGTTTTCTCTTTTACAATGTAGCTATATATGTGGATAAAGAAGAAGGTCTGCATTTTTGTTGTTGCATTTATAGCAATGGTCGGGTTGCTTATTGCTCGTGGTGCAAAATCTACATTACTGCAGACTAAAGATGAACGACTTGTTTTGCGTTATGGTGAAAATCAGCCTAAAAATTATCCTACAACACAAGGTGCTTATGAGTTTGCAAGCATTATAGAGCGTGAAACAAAAGGTCGCATCAAAATAGATATATTTTGTGATAGTGAGCTAGGGGACGAAAAAGCTGTCATAGATCAATTGCAGTTTGGAGGTATTGATTTTACAAGAGCTTCAATTTCTTCCTTGTCTGAGCAAAGTAAAGCTTTGAATGTGTTGCAATTACCATATCTTTATACTGATGCTGAGCAGATGTGGAAGGTACTTGATGGCGAAATTGGGGAAGAGTTACTTAAATCTTTAAAAGAACTGGGTCTTATAGGCCTGTCTTGGTTTGATGCGGGTGTACGAAACTTTTATTTTACTAAATCTACTATTTCTAGTTTTGAAGACTTGCAAGGACTTAATATTCGAGTACAGGAATCCCAGCAGATGATGGATATGATACAAGCATTGGGTGCGCATCCTATACCATTGGTATATAGTGTTGTTTATTCAGCACTGCAGACAGGTAGTGTTGATGGTGCTGAAAATAACTGGCCTTCATACGAGGCTATGCAACATTATGAAGTTGCAAAGTATTATGTACTTGATGGTCATACTCGAGTGCCTGAGTTACAGCTTGTGTCAGAAATGACGTGGAATAGCTTTTCTGATACTGATCAGACGATTGTGCGGCAGGCTGCGCAAGAAGCTGCTCGTTTGGAAAGACGTTTGTGGCATGAACGTGAAAAAACATCAGAGGAAAAAGTATGTGCCTCTGGAGTTACGGTAGTTACTTTGCCGGCGCAAGAGATACAAAAGTTTCGTTCTGCAATGGCCCCATTGTATAAAAAGTATGGAGCAGGATTTGAAGATCTGATTGCTAAAATACAGGCAACGCACTAGTGCAAGGAATGAGGGATAGAAGGTCGTTTTTTTACTTTTGTCCTTATGTTTTTTATATGTTCAGTGGTGATTAAATATTTTATACTTATGAGAGTATATTTATCATCAAGGAGTATTGAAGTATATGGAGAGCAAAAATACAGTTGTTACTTTTGGAGAGATGATGTTGCGTCTTTCTCCTGAAGGTCATAAGAGATTTTTACAGGCTGATAAATTTGATGCGATATATGGTGGAGCAGAGGCAAATGTTGCTATTGCTCTATCTGTTATGGGCTTTGATACACGATATGTAACTAAGGTTCCTGGTAATGAGGTTGCTCAAACAGGGCTTAACTTTGTACGTAGCTTTGGGGTAGATACTTCGTATGTCGTAAAAGGTGGTAAACGCCTTGGTTTGTACTATATTGATCGTGGTGCGGCACAACGTGGATCAAAAGTTATTTATGATCGAGCTAATTCTTCTTTTGCAGAAGCTGATCCTAGTGATTTTAACTGGAAAGAAATTTTTAAGGATGCAAAGGTATTTCATTTGACTGGTATTACTCCTGCGTTGAGTAAAAGTATGTCAAAGATTTGTATTGAAGCCTGTAAAACTGCCAAAGAAATGGGCGTTGTCGTTTCATTTGATGTAAACTATCGGGCTTCGCTTTGGTCTAAGGAAGAAGCCAAGCAAGTATTAACCGAAATAAGTAAATATGTAGATATTTGTTTTGCTAACGAGGAAGAAATTCAGGAAGTGTATGGTATACAGTCAGCAAGTCGTGGTAGTGCAACTGATCCGGCAAATCGTCCTATTTACGAGCATATGGCAAGTGAATTGATGAAAGCGTTTCCTTTTACGACGGTTGCAGTTACTTTGCTTGATTCGCCTTCTTCAAGTGAGCATATTTGGGGAGGTTTGTTGTATGACAAGACAGGTCCTCATTATAGTAAGACATATCATATACAGACTGTTGATCGCGTCGGAGTTGGTGATGCGTTTAGTGCTGGCTTGATTGGCGGTTTGTTGCAGGGCTATACCGGAGATAAAGCTATCGAGTTTGGTGTTGCCGCTGCTGCTCTCAAGTTTACTATTGAGGGAGATTATAATTTGTCAACGTTGCAGGAAGTCGAAGCACTGGCAAATGGTGGTAGCGCAGAGATTAAACGGTAGGGATGCCGGGTGATATACGATTGTGGCTGCCTGAAGGGGTTCAGGCAGCCTTTTTGATGATAGCTGTTTGACTGAAATGTACAAGGGTCGGTCAAACAATGAAATATATTATAACGTTTTTTTTATAAAACCCTTCTGATTTATGCATGGTCAGAAGGAGATGGATATTTTACAATATGGGATAATACATGCATTGTAGATTGGAGGTACAAATAGATGAAGTCAATTGCAGAAGTAGTAAAGACAGTTAAACGTCCAGAAAAGGTGCTTCAGTTTGGTGAAGGGGGATTCCTTCGTGCATTTGTAGACTGGCAGATTGATATTGCTAACGAGAAAGCTGGATTTAACGGAAATATTGTCATTGTTCAACCACTTGAAAAAGGAATGATTGAAGTAATGAATCAGCAGAACAATCTTTATACAACTGTTCTTCGTGGTATGAAAGATGGCAAGCCTACTGTTGAGACTCGTACTATCAATTCTATCAGCCGATCAATTAACCCATATACCGATTTTGATGCTTACATTAAATGTGCTGAAAATCCAGACTTGCGCTTTGTAGTATCAAATACAACAGAAGCTGGTATTCAGTATGATCCATCAGTAAAGCTTGACGATAAGCCTCAAAAGTCTTATCCAGGAAAGTTGACCGCATTTTTGTATCAGCGCTTTAAGGCATTTAATGGTGCCCATGATAAAGGTTTGATTTTGATTCCTTGCGAGTTGTCTGATGATGCAGGTCTTAATCTTCGTATCTGTATCCTTCAACATGCTCGTGACTGGCACTTGGGACCAGACTTTATCAATTGGTTTAATAACGATTGTGATGTTTGTTCATGCTT
This sequence comes from Treponema sp., assembly GCA_024695475.1. Taxonomy (GTDB): domain Bacteria; phylum Spirochaetota; class Spirochaetia; order Treponematales; family Treponemataceae; genus Treponema_D. The sequence goes on along the minus strand of JAILIC010000023.1, from coordinate 3,849 downwards.
GGTTGACCGCATTGTTCCAGGTTACTTCCCTCTGTTGGCAAAAGAAGAAAATGGTAAGACTCAGGCTGAAAATATTTGCGAAAAGCTTGGTTATGAAGATAAGTTGCTTGACTCTGCAGAATTGTTCCACTTCTGGGTTATTGAGTCTGCTAAGTCTCATGAAGATGAATTGCCATTGGTAAAAGCTGGATTGCAGGTAAAATGGGTACAGAATATGGACTATTATCATACACGTAAAGTCCGTATCCTTAATGGTGCTCATACTTCTTCAGTATTGGCTGCATATCTTGCTGACTGTAACTATGTACAGGATATTGTTTGTTCTGAAAAAGTGGGTACTGGATTTAATACTCCTAATGCTGACGCTCAGAAGTTTATGCATGATGTTATCTTTAATGAAATTATTCCTTCAATCGATGGTGATCAGGAAGACCTTAAGGGATATGCTCAGGATGTATGGACACGCTTCCAGAATCCATTTAACCCACATCGCTTGATTGAGATTTCATTGAACTCTATTGCAAAGTATTGGACACGCTGTTTGCCATCTATTACACAGTACATTGCAAAGAAAGGTGCGGTACCAAACTTGCTCTCATTCTCTCTGGCTGCTCTTATTGCTTTCTATAATGGAACAGAAATTAAGAAAGATGAAAAGGGTGTTACCTATCTTGAGTCAAAGCGTGAGAGCGGAGTATACCCAAATAAAGATACTATGCCTGTTCTTGAGTTCTTTGCAAAGCTTAATAGCGAAACAAAAGATGCTAAGGTTATTGCTAATCGTGTTCTTTCAAATGAGGAATTCTGGAAGGAAGACCTTACAAAATATGCTGGTCTGGAATCAGCAGTTGCATCACATCTTGCAGCTATCCAGTCAAAGGGTATGAAAGTAGCTCTTGCCGAAGTTGTAAAGTAATCTAGTAAAAGATAGTGGATAAAAGGGACGGACTGTAGTTTCGTCCCTTTTTATTCGTGCGGTATTAAGGAAACTGTCATGAGTGAAAAACAGGCTATAAGAATTAATCCTGCCGACAGTGTTGCGGTAGCACTCCAGCCTTTGTCTAAAGGTACTGTTATTACCTTGGAAGCACAGGAATCTGCTCCTGAAATACATGTTACCCTTGCAGAAGATATTACTGCGGGGCATAAGTTTGCATTAAAAGATATTGCTCCTGAAGAGCCTGTCATAAAGTATGGCTATCCTATAGGAGCTGCAAAAGAAAAGATTGCAGTGGGACATTGGGTACATACACATAATATCCATACGCTTTTGTCAGGGGAACTTGACTATGTGTATGATGAGGCAAAGGCTAAGGCTGCATATGAGTCTTGGTATAGTGATACTGAAAAGCTTCGAAAAAATGTTCCGTTCGTAAATGTGTATAAACGTCCTGACGGTCATGTTGGTATCCGCAATGAGCTGTGGATAGTACCTACTGTCGGTTGTGTAAATAAATTGTCAGAATTACTTGCGGCTTGGGGTAATGGTGAGTTTTGTGGTGGTAAACCTGGTCCGCGTGAAGATGGTGGTATCGAGGGTGTGTTTACGTGGACACATCCCTATGGCTGCTCTCAAATGGGTGGCGATAAAGAAACAACTGCTAAGATCCTTGCCGATTTAGTGCATCAGCCTAATGCTGGTGGTATATTGGTGTTAAGCCTAGGCTGTGAGGAAAATAACATTCCTTATTTTAAGCAGTTCCTTGGTGACTACGATGAGCAAAAAGTTAAGTTTTTAGTAACGCAAGATTACGAAGATGAAATTGCAGAAGGTCGTAAATTGCTTTCGGAACTTGCTGCGTATGCTGGTTCATTTAAACGCGAAAAAGCACCTCTGTCAGAAATTGTCCTTGGTATGAAATGTGGTGGTTCTGATGGTATGTCTGGCATTACTGCAAATGCTCTGGTTGGACGTGTTTGTGATGCCCTTACCGCTATGGGTGGAACTGTTATGCTGACTGAGGTTCCTGAAATGTTTGGTGCAGAACAGATGTTGATGAACCGCTGTATCAATAAAGAGGTCTTTGATAAGACGGTGCATTTGATAAATGGATTTAAAGACTATTATGCCCGTCATAATCAAGTATGTTATGAAAATCCTTCTCCTGGTAATAAGGCTGGAGGCATAACGACACTTGAAGATAAATCTCTTGGATGTGTCCAGAAAGGCGGTAAGGCTCCTGTATGTGATGTGCTTCGTTATGGGGAACGTGTACATACTAAAGGTCTCAATCTGCTTGAGGGGCCTGGTAATGATATCGTGTCAACAACAGCCATGACCGCAAGTGGTGCCAATATGATTTTGTTTACAACTGGTCGTGGTAATCCAATGGGGGCACCTGTTCCTACGGTTAAGGTTGCAACCAATCATCCTTTGGCTCAGAAAAAACACGGATGGATTGATTTTGATGCGGCACAGGTTCTTGAAAACGGGTTTGAAGATACCCGTGATGCAATGATACAGTATATATGCGATGTTGCTTCTGGAAAGGCAATGACGAAAAACGAAAGCAATGGCTATCGTGAAATTGCCATATTTAAAGACGGAGTAACATTGTAAAAAATGGAGGATCATAAAATGAAAAAGTTTATGGACAAAGATTTTTTGCTCCAGAACAAAATGGCTATTGATTTGTTTGAAGCTTGCAAAAACGAACCTATTTGGGATTATCACTGCCATTTGCCACCAAAAGATATCGCCGACAATAAAAAAATGCCTGATATTGCTGAAGCTTGGTTGGGCAGCAATGGATATGGTGACCACTATAAATGGCGCCAGATGCGTACCTATGGTGTAGATGAAAAATACATTACTGGTGATGCAAAGCCATATGATAAGTTTATGAAATGGGCAGAAACCGTAGAGCACCTGATTGGTAATCCATTGTATCATTGGACTCACCTTGAGTTGCAGCGTTATTTTGGTATTACTGAGCCATTCAGTGTAAAAACAGCTCCTGCTATTTGGGAAAAAGCAAATGATATGCTTAAATCAGATGACTTAAGCGTAAAAGGTATTTTTAAAAAAATGAATGTGTATGCAGTTGGTACAACAGATGATCCTGCTGACACATTGGAATATCATAAAGCTATAAAAGATGGTACTGCTAAAATCGGTAAAATTGATACACAGGTACGTCCATCATATCGTCCTGATAAGGCATTAAATATCGATAAGGCTGGTTTTGCTGAGTATATTGCAAAGCTTTCTGCAGCAAGTGGTGTACAGATCAAGACTTCTGATGACATTATTGATGCCCTTATTAAGAGACTTGATTTCTTTATTGAGACTGGTTGTCTGGCATCAGATCACGCATTGGAGTATCCTCCATTTAGACTCGCCAGTGACAAAGATATTGATGAAACCGTAAAGAATGCTCTTGCTGGAAAACCGGTAACTCCAGAACAGGCAGAGGCATATCGTACAAAGCTGTTGGTTGCTTTGGGTCGTGCATATGCTCAAAAGCATGTTGTTATGCAGTTCCATATGAACTCTATCCGTGATGTAAACAAGACTATGTTTAAAAAGCTTGGTCCTGATACTGGTTTTGATGCCAGCCATGATAATGTAATGGCAGAAAAGCTTGCAGCCTTGTTAAATTGCATTGAAGAAAAGGGTGGACTTCCAAAGACAATTCTCTATACACTTAATCCAAAAGATTATTATGTAATCGGTACTATTATGGGATGCTTCCAGGGTGGTGGTATTTCTGGTCGTGTACAGATGGGTTGTGCATGGTGGTTCTGTGATCATATCGATGGTATGACAGAACAACTCAAGGTACTTGGAAACCTTGGTATGCTTTCTGTACATCCGGGTATGCTTACTGATAGCCGTAGTTTCCTTTC
>JAILIC010000018.1 GCA_024695475.1 Treponema sp. | reverse complement strand
GATGAAAATGAAAAAGGCAAAGCACTTATTATGGTTCCTACTCGTGAATTAGCTGTTCAGGTTGAGGAAGAAGCAAAAAAATTGACTGCTCAGACATCACTGAAGGTCTTTAGTTTTTATGGTGGTGTAGGGTACGAAAAGCAGACAAAAGCATTGCATGATGGTATCGATATTCTCGTTGGTACTCCAGGTCGTGTTATTGATTTGCAGGAAGGTGGTCAGATGAATTTGACTACTATCAAGTTTTTGGTAGTAGATGAAGCTGACCGCATGTTTGATATGGGATTTTATCCTGATCTTCGCACTTTAATAAAAGTACTTCCTGATGCAGAAAAACGGCAAACAATGTTGTTTAGTGCTACACTTAATTCTTATGTAAAGAATCTTGCATGGGAATATACTCGTGATCCAGTCGAAATTACTATAGATGCAGATAACGTAACAGTAGAAGATATTGATCAGGAGCTGCTTCATGTTTCGAGTGATGAAAAAATGAAGTTGCTCATTGGGCTTTTAAGACATGAAAAGCCTGAAAGTGTATTGATTTTCTGTAACACTAAACGTATGTGCGAAGTACTCTCTAAGCGTTTGCAAATAAATGGTTTTACCAGTGAGTTTATTATTGGAGATCTTCCTCAGTCTCGTCGCTTACGAGTTCTCGATGATTTTGCAAATGGTAAAACTCCAATACTGGTTGCTACCGATGTTGCAGCTAGAGGTATTGATGTTGCAGATTTGGCAATGGTTATTAACTATGATTTGCCAAATGAAGCTGAGAATTATGTACACCGTATCGGTCGTACAGCTCGTGCAGGTAAGACAGGAAAAGCATACACTTTCTGTAGCGAGCAGGATGTATATAGTTTGCCTTCTATTGAGCGCTATATTGAAAAACAGATTCCTTCTCGTGTAGCAGATTCTTCAATGTTTGAGGAAGATGCTAGTGCTGGTCAGTATATCCGTACTGAGAATTGGCACGATGGACATGATGATGAAAACGGAAAACGTAACGAGGATCATCGTAGACATGCATCACATGATGGTTCACGAAAGCGTGATGGAAAATATGCAAAGTCTGCAGATCGACACGGTCGTAGACGATATCATGATGCTGATGAACCATATGATCATAATAAGAGACGAGATGGTGTCCGTCACTCGGTTCGTAATGCTCTTCCGAGAGACTTTTCACAGCTTGAAAACTTGTCATTTGATGAGCGCATGAAAATATATAAAGAGCGGTATGCGGATATTTCTTTGAATTCGATGTCAAAGAATCAAGATGATACCGGTCGTAAAACTAAGAAGAACGGATACAAGAAAAATTATCGTAAAAATAATTATAAGAATAACAAAGATTTTTCTACTCGTTCTAAGAAGAATTCTAATAGTACACAGGGTGTTTCTCAACCAGCTGCAAAGAAAGTAGGTATTTTTGCGAAGTTAAAAGCATTCTTTGGAGGAAAAAAATAAGTGATTACCGTATCTGATGTAAGCTTACATTTTAGTGAAAAGCCTTTATTCAAGGATGTAAATTTAAAATTTACACCGGGCAATTGTTACGGCATTATTGGTGCTAATGGTGCAGGTAAGTCAACTTTTTTGAAAGTCCTCTCTGGAGAAATCGAACACGATAGTGGTACTATTTCTATGACGACAGGACAGCGTATGGCTGTTTTGGCACAGAATCACTTTGCTTATGATGAGTATTCAGTAAAAGATACCGTTTTGATGGGCTTTCCAAAACTGTATGAATGTTCAAAAGCTCGAGATGCAATTTATTCGAAAGAAAATTTTACAGATGAAGATGGTATAAAAGCAAGTGAGCTTGAGGGTGAATTCAGTGAACTCGGAGGTTGGGAAGCGGAAAACCAAATAGAGCAGATGCTCTCAGGTCTTGGTTTGGAAACTGAGTATCATGATAAAATGATGAGCGAACTTGACGAAAGCCAGAAAGTTCGAGTTTTACTTGCTCAGGCTATTTTTGGTAATCCAGATGTCCTTCTTTTGGATGAACCGACAAACGGTCTTGATCTTGAGTCAATTACCTGGTTGGAAGAGTTCCTTATTGATTTTCCAAATACTGTTATCGTTGTTAGCCACGATCGTCACTTTTTGAATGCTGTTTGTACATATATTTGTGATATCGACTATGGTAAAATTACACAGTTTACAGGTAACTATGATTTCTGGTTCCAGATGAGCCAGATTTTGCAAAAGCAGGCAAAAGATCAGCAGAAACGTCGTGAAGATAAGATTGCTGATTTGAAAGAGTTTATCCAACGCTTTGCTTCAAATGCTTCAAAGAGTAAGCAGGCAACGAGCCGTAAAAAAGTGCTGGATAAATTGGAACTTGAGGAGCTTCCTGTTACCAGCCGTAAATTTCCGTATGTCCATTTTGCGGCAGAAAGAGCCATTGGTAATAATGTACTCGAGGTAAAAAAACTGAATTATAGCGAGGATGGTACAAAGTTACTTAATGATTTCTCATTAATCGTAAATCGTACTGATAAAGTGGCATTTGTTGGTATTGAACATAATTCTGTCACCGCTTTATATGACATTATTACTGGTGTTAAGAAAGCTGATTCTGGTGAATTCTTCTGGGGGCAGACGACCAGTCAGACCTATATGCCCCGTGATAATACCAGCTATTTTAGTAATGATTTGAGCATTACTGATTGGTTGAAGCAGTATTCAAAAGAACAGGATGATGCTTATGTCAGAGGTTTTCTTGGCCGTATGCTGTTTACCGGTGATGAATCATTAAAACCGGTAAAGGTACTTAGCGGTGGTGAAAAAGTCCGCTGTATGCTTTCGAAATTAATGTTAAGTGGTGCAAACGTATTGATCCTTGATGATCCAACAAATCATCTTGACTTGGAAGCTATCGAAAGTTTGAATAACGCTTTGATAGATTTTCCTGGAGTTGTTTTGTTTAATAGCCATGACCATGAGTTTATTTCTTCAATTGCAAATCGTATTGTTGAAATTACTCCTAATGGCGTTATTGATCGTATGATGCCATTTGATGATTATTTGCATGATCAGCAGGTTTCTGAACTTCGTGCACAGTATTATGAAGGTACTGGCAAAAAAATCAAATATCGTGTGTAATTTTGTACGCGGTGTATGCTAAGGAGATTGTATGACTGATATACAACAGCTTTCTATTGATATTGATGGCATGCTAGCGGTGTTTAATTCTTGTAATCCGTTATCTGCTACTGGTACTTTTGATATGGAAGCGGTAAAACACTGTATTATGCAGTTATGCGATCTCGTTGTTAAGAATACTGAAGAACGTGATGCTTTGAAGCAGTGGATGATTGAAAAATCTGATTTTTTCAAAGGTCCGGCTTCTACACGATTTCATGGTAATTTTGAGGGTGGACTTGCAGTCCACTCTCTCAAAGTTCTGCATCAGGCATTATTGTTTGCACTTCCGTTGTTGGCAAACTATGCTGTCAGCCCTCTAAAAGATTCATATTCGATTACCGCAGAAGATATTTTTATTGCAGCTATTACACATGATTTTTGTAAGGCAAATACTTATAAAGTCGAATACCGGAATTCAAAAGATGTATTTGGTAATTGGAAAAAAACACCATATTATAAAACTATCGAAGAGTCTCGCAATTTAGGGCATGGAAACGAGTCTGTATTAGAATTACTGGAGATTATGCCTTCTTTTATTCATCGGCGCCATGTTCTTGAAGCTATCAGCAGGCATATGGGATTTTCAGATTTGTCTGATAGCGAAAAATATAATTATTCAAATTTCCTTGATAATCCATTGGTAGTCTTGATTCAATTGGCCGATCAGACGGCTTCACAATGGTATAATCTCTAATTTTTTGTGTTTTAGCAGTCACTTTAAAAATCTATAAAAAAGTACTCAGAAATTATATGCAATACTTTCTTTTTAGTTGTATAAATATGCATATTTGTGTTATACTTCCAACATATAAATAGTATTAAAAAGAAAGGAGAAAAAGTATGATAACGAACGGTTTTACTTATGTTGCGGTTTTGTTATTTATGGCAGCTATTTTGGTGTCATTAGAGAAAAAAACAGATTGGGGCTTTTTTAAAGTAATCCCAGCTGTAGTTTGTGTGTATTTAGTCGCCATGTTGCTCTGTACTTTGAAACTATGGGATATGAAGTCAACAAAAGCAGCCTATTCTGCACTTAAGAATCCGTTTACATACGCCATGGTTTTTTCAATGTTGTTGCGCTGCGATATTCGTAAGGTCATAAAATTAGGGCCAAAGATGCTTATTGGCTTTTTTTCAGCAGCAATAACGATTATGTTTGGTTTTGTCGTTGCCTTTATTTTGATGAAAGGTGTAATAGGTAAAGATGCCTGGATGGGACTTGGTGCTTTGTGCGGTAGCTGGCTTGGTGGCTCTGGAAATATGGTTGCTGTACAGGCGGCTCTTGATATCAGTGAAGCAGATATGGGATATGCCCTGGTTATTGACTCAATCGATTATTCACTATGGGTTATGTTTCTGTTGTGGTTTATCCAGCTTGCTCCAAAGTTTAATGCATGGACAAAAGCAGATACAAAGATTCTTGATGAGGTATCAAATCGACTTGCTGATGAAGCAAAATCAAATAAGAGTGTTCCAACATTCCAGAGTATGCTTTTATTGATTGGTACAGCTTTCCTCGTTGCTTCTATTGGTCAAAATATAGGTGTTATGTTAAATAAAGCAATTCCTGTTTTGGATAAAGCTACTTGGACCGTTTTGTTTGTAACAGTAGTTGGGCTTATCGGTGCAATGACTCCTCTTGGAAAAACCGCTGGTACTCAGGAAGTATCTAACCTTTTACTTTATAGTGTCATCGCTTTACTTGCTTCTCGTGCAAGTCTTCTTGAATTGGCAGATGCGCCTGCATGGATTTTGACAGGATTTATTATCCTTGCAATTCATGGCTTGCTTATGGTCCTTCTTTGCAAGGTATTAAAAATAGATTTGTTTACTGGTGCTGTTGCATCCTTGGCAAATATAGGAGGTACAGCATCTGCACCTGTTCTCGCTGGTTCTTATTCAGGTTCTCTCGTACCAGTTGGTATTTTGATGGCATTGTTGGGCTATGTCATTGGTACCCCATGCGGTATTCTCACAGCTCATATTATGCAGGCTTTTGCAGGATAATATGAAAATCACAGAAGTTAAGCTTGCTAAAATTTCTGTCCCACTTCGGGTGCCGTTTAAAACAGCATTGCGAAGTGTGGATAGTGTAGAAGATGTTATTGTAGAGTTGCGTACTGATGTAGGAGCTGTCGGCTATGGTGAAGCTCCTCCAACAGGTGTTATAACTGGTGATACAACAGGATCTATCATAGGTGCAATTCAAGATCATATTGGAAAGTCTATTATTGGACGTGATGTTGATGCCTTTGAAGATATATTGCAAATTGTACAAAAGTGCGTACAGCACAATAGTAGCGCTAAGGCTGCGGTTGATATTGCATTGTGGGATTTGTACGGACAGCTCTATAATATACCTGTATACAAATTGCTTGGTGGTTCCAGAAACCAGTTGCAAACTGACATTACGATTAGTGTCAACTCTCCAGAGCAGATGGTACAAGATGCTCTGATTGCAAAAGAGCGTGGGTATGATTGTCTCAAAATGAAAGTTGGTATTGATCCTGAGCTTGATGTGCAACGTCTTGCAGCCGTGCGGAGTGCTGTTGGTGATGATATACAGATACGTATAGATGCCAATCAGGCATGGTCACCAAAACAGGCCGTACGTATTTTAAACCAAATGCAGGAGCGCGGACTTAAGCTTGAGTTGGTTGAGCAACCGGTAAAAGCTGAAGATATCGATGGTTTACGATATGTGACAGAACATAGTTATGTACCTGTACTAGCAGATGAAAGTGTTTTTTCACCAGCAGATGCTTTAAAAATATTGCAGACCCATGCTGCAGATTTTATAAATATAAAGCTTATGAAGTGTGGTGGTATATATAATGCACTAAAAATACTATCTGCGGCAGAAATGTATGGGGTAGAGTGTATGCTCGGTTGTATGTTGGAAGCTAAAATAAGCGTCAATGCTGCGGTGGAGCTTGCTTGTGCTAAAAAAATTGTTACTAAAATAGACTTGGACGGACCTGTTCTTTGTAAAGTTGATCCAATTCTTGGCGGTGCGGTTTTTGATGAAAAGAATATTACAGTATCACCAAAACCTGGAATGGGTATTCAAGGTTTTGAGCCTGGTACTTTGCACTATCTATAAAAGAACTGTGGAACTAGTATCGTATGGAGAAACTTCTTTCGTAGGTATCAATCGGTAGATTTTGTTTGTGTATGGATTCTAATGCAATCCATGTATCACTATCTAATCTGTTGATTAGCGTATCTATAGCTTTGGGGGAGCCTTGAGCTTCCATCGATACGGTACCGTCAAGTTCGTTATATACCCATCCTGTTATATTCAGGCTTGTAGCAAGGTGTTGTGCTTTATATCTAAAACCAACGCCTTGTACACGTCCTGTAAATTGTATGTGTAGTCTTATTGTTTCTGACATTGTTTTTTCCCCATAGCTGTTATTTACGATGACATGGTAAATTTCTTTTTCATCTGTTCGAGAATTTGCATGGCATCTTGAGCTTCAACTTCTTGCTGAGGTTCGTGGTACTCTACGAGACTTGCTGGAATTTCGTCCAAGAAACGCGAAGGCGCACACTCAACAACTGATTGCATGCGTCTACGTTTACGACAAGATGAGATGATAAGTTTTTCACGTGCTCGTGTTATGGCAACATAAAAAAGACGTCGTTCTTCTTCAATGTTACCTTCGCCTTCTTCGATGGAACGAGCATGAGGAATAAGACCTTCTTCAGCTCCAGCTATAAAAACAACAGGAAATTCCAGACCTTTTGAGGCATGAATAGTCATGAGATTAACTTTTCCCTTATCATTTTCGCCATCATCAAGATCGTCTCGACTTAACAAAGTGATACGATTGAGATACGTATAGAGAGATGCATCGTAATTATCAGGATTATTTTCAAATGTTTCGATTGAGTGAATCAGGCTTTCGATGTTTAGAAACTTAAATCGAGCTGCTTTTTCACTTTTCTGGTATTCACTGATAAGATAGTCCCAATATGCAATGTCTTCGACCATGGTTCGCACTTTTTTTGCAAGGTTTTTACCGCTAATCATTGAAGAATTATTTTCGATTATTGAAGTAAAACTTTGTAAATCAGCTTTTTGCTTTTCTGTAAGGGGACCGTTTTCAGTTTGTAATAGTTGCTCAATAGCAGTGTATAGTGAAGCATCCATTGCGCGTGCAGTGTCATTAACAATTTCTATTAATGCTCGTCCTATACCTCTGCGTGGGGTGTTTATGATACGCAGTAAATTGACATCATCATCATGATTTGAGATGACACGAAGATAACTGATAATGTCTTTAATTTCTTTGCGTTCAAAAAAACTGGTACCACCACTCATGGTGTACGGAATATTTGCTTCAAGTAAGGCTTCTTCAATGGCACGGCTCTGGGTATTTGCTCGAAGCAGAATGCCAAAGTCGTCATACTTCATTTTTTCGCCCATGGCAATGCCCTGTATTGATTCTGCAATAAAGTCAGCTTCTGCAGTTTCATTTTCAGGCATAAATACTTCGATTGGTTTACCGTTGCCATTGCCACTCCAGAGTTTTTTATCTTTTCTGTTTGTATTATGGGATATGACGCCATTGGCAGCTGCCAATATAGTCCCAGTTGATCGATAATTTTGCTCTAAGCGAATTTCTTGCACATCTGGAAAATCTTTTTCAAAATTGAGTATATTTTGATAGTCAGCCCCTCGCCAACTGTAGATGGATTGATCATCATCACCGACGACAGCGACATTTTTATCTGATAGCAAATGCATTAATTCGTATTGCTGATGACTGGTATCTTGGAACTCATCAACCATGATGTATTTAAATCGCTCTTTGTACTCTGCCAAGACGTCAGGGTGCTCATGAAAAAGTTTTATAGGCAATACGATTAAATCATCAAAGTCAACGGAGTTAAACAGTTTTAATCCTTCTTGATACCCCTCATAAAGTTGCCTGTACATATCATTTGCAGACTCCCAGTTTTTACGACCTGTTTTTATATCTGAAAAAAGGTTTCCGATTTTGTAAACATCGAGTGCATCTGCGGTAAACTGTAATTCACGGCCTGTTTCTTTGATAAGTGCCGAGCGATCTGTTTCATCGTAGATTGAAAAATTGTCACGCCAGCCCAGATGGGTAATATGTTGCCGCAAAATCTTAACCCCAAAGGCATGAAATGTTGATATGGTCAGATTTTGCAGTTTACGTCCTGTTAAATCCTTGATGCGTTCTTCCATTTCGCGAGCTGCCTTATTTGTAAAAGTAAGTGCGAGAATTTGACTTTGTGGTATACCCATGTCCAACATATGAGCGATTCGGTAAGTAATAACCCTTGTTTTACCACTGCCTGCTCCTGCAATGATGAGGATAGGTCCGTCAATTGTGGTTACGGCTTTATATTGTTCTGGATTTAATTCATTTTTAAGATTATCTAAGTTAATTGACATGTTCGATAAGCCTATCATTGTATTGCATTTTATGCAACAATTTGTACAATACAATTATTGGTGTCTCTAAAAACGACGAAGTCGCGGAGGTAAGCGTCAGCGTGCCTTGATTTGACTTATAGTGCTTTCAAAAATAAAAACATAGAGGATTATTTGTATGAATAAAGCTGTTAGTTCATTTTTAGCACAGCATGGTTTTCCCCATCATGTTGATATTAATGTAGTTATTGATTCTTTATTATTTGACATGAATAACGGATTGTTGGGCAATCCATCTGATGAAGATATGATCCGTACCTGGTGTACACCACCAGAAAAACAAATCGTTAATAAAAGCGTTATTGTTATTGATGCAGGGGGAACAAACTTCCGTTCAAGTTTGGTCACTTTTGATGCTCAGGGGACACCGCATATTGACTTGTTGCAAAAGACAAAGATGCCTGGTGTTGACAGAGAACTTGGCAGACAGGAGTTTTTTGACCAGATAGCAAATAATATAGATCATTTAAAAGACAAAGCTGATTGTATTGGATTTTGTTTTTCATATCCAATGACCATTACTTCTGATGGAGATGGCATACTTATTGGTTTTTCAAAAGAGGTAAAGGCTCCTGAAGTTGTTGGTAGCCATATTGGACAATGCCTCAAAGAAGCATTGCAAGCCCATGGTTGGAAAACTATCAAAAATATTGTTTTACTTAATGATACTGTTGCAGCACTTTTGGCTGGAGCTGCCTCTCCAGATGTTGGCTGTCAGTATTCCTCATATATGGGATTGATATTAGGTACAGGTCTTAATACAGCGTATATTCAAAGTGCAGATGCTCAATTTGTAAATGTAGATCAGGATCAAATCATTGTTTGTGAAGCTGGAAAGTTTAGTCATTTAATCCGGTCTGATTTTGATCTGGCTGTTGATGCACATACTGTAAAACCGGGAACATTCCTTATTGAAAAACAGTGTTCAGGTGGATATCTGGGGCCGTTGGCATTGGAAGTACTGCATACTGCAGCAAAAGAAAAGCTGTTTACTGATGCTTTGAATATAAAGATTTTAGGTATTGAAAAACTTAGTTTGATTGATTTTGATACATTTTTACATGCTCCAAAAAACATATCGTCTGTTTTGGGTGCTCTATGCAATGATGTTGCTACAGATGAGGATTATGACCGTTTGTTCCAGATTCTGGATGCACTTGTTGAGCGTTCTGCTCGATATACAGCTGCCATGATTGCCGCAGGTGTCATACAGAGTGGAAAAGGTACTTCTGCTTTGGCTCCTGTTTGTATTTTGTGCAATGGTACCACATTCCATAAAACCTATAAAATTGCGGCTCGCGTAGAAGGCTATCTTGAAGAAGTACTGACACGCCAGCGGGGGTTATATTATCAATTGGTTTCACGTGAAGATGATATAACATTGGGCGCAGCAATTTGTGGGTTGATAAAACACTGATTATTACTTGTATTTCAACCGATATTGAAGTAGAATCATAATTATATAGAGGTAACAAAGTGGGTGGCAAAGGCATAGGTAAGACGATAGTACTGTTATTTTTAATCATTATTATGTCACTTGCCGGACTATTATGGTTTAATTTTCTGGGAGTTGTACATGTAAAAGGGATTTTTGACCCTTTGTACAAAGTTCTAGGATTGGCCCCCCAGACTTCTAAAACATCTACATCAAAACATCCTGTGTTTGGCGATCTTGATCAAGATCGTATGGATAAACAGCTTGAGTCTTTGACGATTTTAAGACAAGAGCTTGATAAACGAGAGTCTGATATTGCATTGGCAGAAAAGCAAAATCAGCAGATTGCACAAGAGTTGGCTGATAGACAAAAAGCACAGGAAGAGCGCGAAGAAACCTTTAATAGTGAAATTCGAAAATATGAAGACCGTGATGCTAATATTAGTCAAATTGCTGCAAATTTGAATGGTATGGCACCACAAAATGCAGTCAATATTCTTGTTGCAATGGATGATCAGATGGTCATCGATGTATTGCGCAAAGTTGAAGCAGAAGCTCAGGCAAGTAAGTCATCTTCAATGGTCTCATTCTGGCTTTCTCTTATGCCTGCAGAACGTGCTGCAACTATTCAGCGCAAGATGACTGAAAAACCAGAATCTCTTTTACCTTCAGAGTAAATAATTCTTAACTTGGGTAAAAAAACTCCGATGCTAATAGTATGGAGGTATTGCCCATGCAGTCCGCTACTGCCATTATTGAAAGTGAAGTGCAATTACAAGCATATAGGTATGCACAAAACCCTGTAAAACAATTGCCTACATCTGGAAATAATGGAATTTCCTTTCTTGATCAGTTAAAAAAAGAACTGAACAAAGAAGAATTTATACCAAGTAAAGATATATCAGCACAAAAAGTAGAAAACCTGTCTGATAACCAGAAGACAAAGCTTACTCAAATTACGGATGCTGAAAAACAAACAAAAGATATCCCAGATGACAAGGATATTTCTCAGTGTGTTACTGTAGAATCTGATGCAGAGGCTGTCACTTCTGAAACAACAGCTTACCAGGTTGAGGTGTCAGATGAGTCTTTAGTTGCAAAAAATAAAATAGCTTCAGACACTGATACAGATGCAGCGCTAAAACTTGTTCAAAAAAATAAAACTGAAGCTCAAAATAAAAAGTTCACTGATATACAGGAAAATGATACGGTAGAGACTTTGCTACCTGACATGGAACTTGTTGCCCAGAATGTGGTTGTACCAGAACAAAATCAGATGCAACCTGCTGACTTTGAAAAAAGTGATGGTTCTGCAGCAATTAAAGTAGAGGTACAAACAGAAAAAGGAACGCTTTTACTCAATACAGAAAGTAAAGTCGATGAGTCTATTTTAGATGATATTACTCCACAGACTGCTTTACTGGCTAACCGTGCTCAAGAGCAAAGTTCATCGTTAGACTCTTCTGCTGATAAACGACAAAGTGCTGATAGTAAGCAAAAGGATGTTCGTGTTGTTGTAAAGAATACCAAGAACAAAGATACTACATTTACAGTAACTGATTTGCGTTCCGAAGAACAAAAAACACAACCAGAAGTCGTAAAACACGCAGCAAAGTCTGACTTTGTAACAAGTATTACTAAAAACTCTGATACAGAAATCCAGATGACACTTAATCTGTCAAAAGAGGTGCAACAAAATATCACTGCTTCTAATGATCAGAGTGCATCAGCTACAGGTTCTACCTATCAGTCAATGCTTTCTAATCAATTACAAAATAATGCTATGGATATTGTCAAAGCTGGATCAATCGTATTACGTGACAATAATATTGGTAATATCAATTTGATTTTACACCCTGAATCATTAGGAAATGTTAAGATAAATCTTCAGCTTACCGATAAAGTAATTGCAGGGCATATTACTGTTGCAAGTAAAGAAGCCTTTGCTGCATTTCAGGAGAACATTGGAAGCTTAAAAGAAGCATTTACACAAAATGGATTTGAAAATGCTTCCTTTGATTTGTCTTGGTCTGGTCAGCAGAATAACATGGGCTTTGCTGGTAGAGAAGATCAAAATACCAGAGAATTTTTGATGCAGCGCCAATCCCATGATATGTATGGTGATTATGCAATTGCAGACACTGTTAGTGATACTCCTGCTACCGGATATGATAGCGGATATGCAATAGATGTTTCAGTATAAGGAACTTGATAGGATATATAAGGGGTGAATGATGGAAATAAATACCACCATGAGTGCGGCAGAACGGACACAAACCGAAATGGCTGTTGATTCTTTTAACAAAACACTTGCGGTAAATGGACGTAAAGCAAGTCAGGAATTAGGCAAGGATGATTTTTTAAAGCTGTTGTTGACTCAATTGTCCCATCAAGATCCAACAAGTCCTATGGATAATAATGAGTTTATCGCCCAGATGGCACAGTTTTCATCTTTGGAACAAATAAACAACATGAGTAATAGTTTTGCAAAGATGGCAGCAATGATGAATTCTGATCAAGCTGTAAACTCCATCGGCAAAACTGTCGAAATTAATTTAGGAGATACTACGACTCGAGGAGTAGTAGATGGTGCAACCCGTGGCGAAAACCCACAGGTTCTCGTAAATGGTATGTATTACGATTTAAATAAAATTAGCGCGGTGTACGGCGAGTAATAAAAAGAGGGTAGCTATATGATGAGATCACTTTATTCCGGTGTTTCCGGTTTACAAAATCACCAGACTCGTATGGATGTTATAGGTAACAACGTTGCAAACGTCAATACAACTGGTTTTAAGAGAGGTCGTGTTAATTTTCAGGATATGATTTCTCAGCAACTTTCTGGTGCTGCAAAACCTACTGACGAAGTTGGTGGTGTAAACCCTAAGGAAGTTGGACTTGGTATGTCAGTAGCTTCCATTGATACCATTTTTACCCAGGGTAATTTGCAGTCAACTGGTGTATCTACAGATATGGCAATACAAGGTAATGGTTTCTTCGTAATGAAGAATGGTGAAGAAACTTTTTATACTCGTGCTGGTGCCTTTAGCGTTGATCAAAATGGTACATTGGTAAATCCTGCAAACGGTATGCGTGTTCAAGGGTGGATGGCTCGTGATATTAACGGTGAACAGGTTTTGACTACAGCCGCCTCGCCAACTGATCTTGTTATTCCTGTAGGTTCAAAAGATCCTGCAAAAGCAACCCAGAACGTTAATTTTGCTTGTAACTTAAATAAAAATACCCCTGAAATTATGGAAGGTGCCAGTGATGCTGATGTTGCTAAGGGAACTTGGAATACCGAGTTTAAGATTTACGATAGCTTTGGTAATACCCATAACTTGGCTGTTTCTTTTACTCGTGTCCCTGGTAATCCAAATCAGTGGAGAGCTAATGTTCAGATTGATCCAGAAAATGCTGATCAAACTCAGACTCGTGTTGGTCTTGGTACTACAGACGGTGTTGAAAATACCTTCCTTATCAACTTTGATAATACAGGTACCCTCCAGTCTGTAACAGACACCGCTGGTAATGTTTCAAATCCTGTAGGTAATGTTGTACTTCAGGCTTCATTTAACGTACCAGAATCTAACGATAATGAAGATGGCACACCATATCGGCAGACTATCAATATTGACTTAGGTACAATCGGCAGTCAGCGTAATACCATTACCCAGTCTGCATCAAAGAGTTCTACAAAGGCTTATGCCCAAGATGGATATACTATGGGCTATCTTGATAACTTTAAGATTGACTCAAGTGGTACTATCACCGGTGTGTACAGCAATGGAACAAATCGTACGATCGGACAGATTGCTTTAGCATCATTTGCTAACCAGAATGGTCTTGAAAAAGCTGGTGATAATACGTATGTAGAGTCAAATAATAGTGGCCTTGCAAAGATTGGCGAGAGCGGTATTGCAGGTAATGGTAAGTTGCTCGCAGGTGCTTTGGAAATGTCAAATGTTGACCTTACCGAACAGTTTACTGATATGATCGTTACCCAGAGAGGTTTCCAGTCTAATGCTAAGACTATACAGACAGCAGATACGTTGCTGGAAACTGTTTTAAGCTTAAAGCGGTAATAGTAGGTTGATACCATACTGATATAATCAAAAAACTATTACAAATTAATAGCCCTGTCGAAAAACTTTGTGGCACTCATTCGACAGGGCTTTTTTCATTTAAATAATATGATGTCGAATTAATAATTGTTATGATTTATTTTAAATAGGAGCTTAAAGTACAGTATGCTATTTATAAATTACTAACAGTTATATTAAGCATTTTATTGATTTTTATTCATATGAATGTGGTGATTTTGTGTTACATCCAATATCTTTACACAACTTAAAAAAAGATGATTGATAAATTATGACTAACACTTATCTACAAGAAGGAAAAGATACTTTGATAAAATTATCATAACTATACTTCATGATCTTGATAAGAAGCTAGCGGTTGAGGATATGATGATAAAAAAAGTAATACAAAAAACTATACGACCTTAAATCTGATATTGTTTAAGGTTATTTTTTTAGTAAACGTCAACCTGGTCAGGAAATAGAAAAATGGATAGTACTATATATAAATAAAATCTAGGGCTTTCCTAATTGTGCCGATATTCATAATATGAGAATCCTTTTTTTACTGTGTGTATTGGTTTTGTTGTCATTTTCAGTTTTTTCACAAGAATCTTCTCGTCTTCAGTATAGTGGAGATCGTTCATATACCTTTATAGAGCGTACTGATTTACGACGTTATGATAATAACAAGTATGTTGGACTTGTAAGTAGAGAGGTTAGCTCGTTTATTATACCTATGAATACCATTTATGAGGGAAGTTTTTTTGTAACCCAAGATACTATTCATTCTGAAAAAAAAATTAATAGTGGTATTCATGATGCTATCCCCTCAAAATTTCGCATTGATGCAAGTGGTCAACTAACAATGGTTGAAGATTATGGATATCCCTCTTTTAGAAGCTTTCCTTCTTATACAAATAATGCTATGCATATAGGTGATAAATGGCAAGCAAAAGCAGAGAGGGCTGTTGATCCTCTTAATAAAGGTGTAATAACAAAGATTCCGATGTTTGTAGAGTATACATATGTAAAAGATGATGTTTTTCATGATGAACCGGTCTATGTTTT